>NZ_JACHFN010000021.1 GCF_014201885.1 Deinococcus budaensis
TCGTAGGCCAGGGTCTCGATGGTGGGGTCCATCGCGGCCGCCGTGAAGGTGATCGCCGCGGTCAGCGTAGTCTTGCCGTGGTCGACGTGCCCGATCGTGCCCACGTTCACGTGGGGCTTGGTCCGCTCAAACGTTCCTTTTGCCATGTCTCTGTCCTCCAAGCGGTGGGAGGGCACGCCAAAAAAACCCTTTGATCGGGCTTGTGGGCGCGTCCCACATTGGGTTGATTCCCGCCAGGGCGGTGTCCCGCCTTGCTGGCACGTTGCGCTGAACCCCGGGGGTCCAGCCGCACCGACTTGTCAGGCTACTCAATTTTCAGCGCCGCTTCAAGTCCCGGCGCCCCTCTGAACCCGCCGGGCAAGCCGCGCCGGCCCTCAGCGACGGGTGTAAGCCTGCACCTCGCGGTCGAAGGCGCCGATCAGCATCACGATGCCCAGGACCGTGCCGAAGGGAAACAGCAGCAGGCTCAGCACCGCGATCACGATGCTCGACACCCGGCCCCAGCTGCGGCCTTCCAGCACCGCGCGCCGGGTGAAGTACAGCCACAGCACCAGGCCAGCCGTCAGCGCGAACGACAGCCACAGCACCGTCATGACCTGGGCCTGCGTGAGCGCGGGCACCGGTTCCCCGGTCGCGGCGCCGAGTTGGGCCAGCACGGTATTGATGGTGTCTCCCGAAAAAGGGAGCGTGAGCAGCGACAGGGCGTTGTAGATCAGGCCGATCAGCAGCGGAACCGTCAGAAAGGCCAGGCGGGCAGGCCGCCAGGGGGAAACAGGAGCAGACATGCCCGCAGGCTAGCGCGCAGTCCCCTCCGGGAAGCGGGAACTCAAAGAAAGGAGAAGCGCGCCCCTGCGGACGCGCCTCCCCCAAGCCTGGCCAGGCTTACTTCTTCATCAGCTGCTGGGCGATGTTGTTCGGCACCTGGTTGTAGTGGTCGAAGAACATCGAGTAGCTCGCGCGGCCCTGCGTCATGGAACGCATGTCGGTCGCGTAGCCGAACATCTCACTGAGGGGCACGAACGCCTTGACGATCTGCGCGTTGCCGCGCGCCTCCATGCCCTGAATCTGGCCGCGGCGGCTGTTCAGGTCCCCGATGATGTCGCCCATGTAGTCCTCGGGCACCGTCACCTCGACGCGCATGATGGGTTCCAGCAGCGCCGGGGCGCCCTTTTGCACGGCTTCCTTGAGCGCCATCGAACCGGCGATCTTGAACGCCATTTCGCTGGAGTCCACCTCGTGGTAGGAGCCGTCGTAGAGGCTGACCTTCATGTCCACGACCGGGAAGCCCAGCATGGGGCCGCTCTGCATCGCTTCCTCGATGCCCTTCTGGGCCGGGCCGACGAACTCGCGCGGCACGGTGCCGCCCACGACCGCGTTCTCGAACACGAAGCCCGCGCCGGGTTCCAGCGGCTCGGCCTTGATCTTGACGTGGCCGAACTGCCCGCGTCCGCCCGACTGACGGACGAACTTGCCTTCCACGTCCACGGCCCGGGTGATCGTCTCGCGGTAGGCGACCTGCGGGGCGCCCACGTTGGCGTCCACCTTGTACTCGCGCTTCAGGCGGTCCACCAGAATTTCCAGGTGCAGCTCGCCCATGCCCGAGATGGTGGTCTGGCCGCTTTCCTGGTCGGACTCCACCCGGAAGGTGGGGTCTTCCTCGGCGAGCTTCTGAAGGCCGATGCCCATCTTTTCCTGGTCGGCCTTGGTCTTCGGCTCGATGGCGAGCTTGATGACCGGCTCGGGCACGTCGATGCTCTCCAGCAGCACGCGCTCGTCGCCGTCCCCGATCAGGGTGTTGCCGGTGCCCGCGTCCTTGAGGCCGATCACGGCGCCGAGTTCTCCGGCCTTCAGCTCGGTGACTTCCTCACGGCTGTTGGCGTGCATGCGCAGCAGACGGCCCACGCGGTCGCGCTTTTCCTTGGTGGCGTTGTACACGTAGCTGCCCGACTGAAGGGTGCCCGAGTAGATGCGCACGAAGGTCAGGCGGCCCACGTAGGGGTCGGCCATGATCTTGAACGCCAGCGCGGCCAGCTTGCCCTCGGGGTCGGCGGGAAACTCGCGGGTCTCCTCGCTGTCTTCCAGGGTGCCCTTGATGGCGGGCACTTCCAGCGGGCTGGGCAGGTAGTCCACGACCGCGTCAAGCAGCAGCTGCACGCCCTTGTTCTTCAGCGCGCTGCCGCACAGCACCGGGAAGATGCGCTTCTCGATGGTGCCCTTGCGGATGGCGGCGACCAGCTCCTCGACGGTCGGCTCCTCGCCTTCGAGGAACTTCATCATCACGTCCTCGTCGACCTCGGCGGCCGCCTCGATCAGCTGGGCGCGCATCTCCGCGACCTTGTCCGCGTACTCGGCGGGCACGTCGCTTTCCTGGATGTCGGTGCCCAGGTCGTTGGTGTAGGTGTGGGCGCGCTGACGCACGATGTCGATGATGCCCTTGAAGTCGCTTTCCTGGCCCATCGGGTACTGGATGGGGGCGGGAATGGCGCCGAGGCGCTCGCGGATGTCACCCAGCACCAGCTCGAAGGAGGCGCCCGTCTTGTCCATCTTGTTGGAAAAGGCGATGCGGGGCACGCCGTAGCGGTCGGCCTGGCGCCACACGGTTTCACTCTGCGGCTCCACGCCCTGCGAGGAGTCGAACACCGCGACCGCGCCGTCGAGCACGCGCATGGACCGCTCGACTTCGATGGTGAAGTCCACGTGGCCGGGCGTGTCGATGATGTTGACGGTGTATTCCTCGCCGCTGCCGGAGTGCTTCCACTTGGCGGTGGTGGCGGCGGCGGTGATGGTGATGCCGCGCTCGCGCTCCTGCTCCATCCAGTCCATCGTGGCGGCGCCGTCGTGAACCTCGCCGATGTTGTGGGTGCGGCCGGTGTAGTACAGGATGCGCTCGGTGGTGGTGGTCTTGCCCGCGTCAATGTGCGCGGCAATCCCGATATTGCGGAAGTGGGTGAGGTAGCTCTGTGCTTTGGTGGTCATAGGACTCCCTATTGTCGGTGGTGACGTGTCCCGTCACCGTGAGGTCCGCTGCCGGATTTTCAGCGAAACGGGACAGCAGGCAAAAGGGCCGCTGTCCGGTGAGAGGTTCCCGAATCTTCCGGGTCCGCGAGTTCCGCTCCGCTCCGCATCAGTGGGCCAGTGCCGCTTGGATAGCCGCCGTCTGCTGCTCCACTCCGCGAAACTCGCTTCTTTCCCTTCTCGCTCCCTGCGGGCTTTACAAGTCCGCCCGGGTTCAGAGGCCAGAAGGCGGCCTCTTCACCGGGGATTACCAGCGGTAGTGCGCGTAGGCGCGGTTGGCTTCCGCCATGCGCTCCACGTCGTCTTTCTTCTTGATGGCGCCGCCACGGCCCTGCGCGGCGTCCATGATCTCGCCCGCGAGGCGCTCGATGGCGGTGCGCTCGGGGCGGCCGTCCACGGCAGCGAGCATCCAGCGCAGGGTCAGGCTCTGCTGACGGCGCACGCTGACCTCGACGGGCACCTGGTAGGTGCTGCCGCCCACGCGGCGGCTGCGGACCTCGACCCTGGGCTTGACGTTGTCAAACGCCTGCTTGAAGACCTTCAGCGGCTCCTGGCCGGTGCGCTCCTGCACCAAGCGGCAGGCGCCGTAGAAGATGCGCGAGGCGAGGTTCTTCTTGCCGTCTTCCATGATGCGGTTGATCATCGCGCTCACCAGCACGTCCTGGTAAACCAGGTCCGGCTGGATGGGGCGAACTTCTGCTCTGCGGCGACGTGCCATGTTGACTCCTTAAGACTGCGCCTCTGTGGTCAGGCGCCCGGCGACTTGCTTGGGTGGTTGCTGCATTGGCCTCACCCCCACGGGGTTGTCAGCCTCTGGACCCGGACGGAGCCTCGGGAAGAGGGGGATAGCCCCGGCCCCCGGCTCAAACGTCAGGGGCCTTACTTCTTCTTGGCGCCCGCGGCGGCAGCGCCCGCCTTGGGCTTCTTGGTGCCGTACTTGGAGCGGCTCTTGTTGCGGTCCTTGACGCCCTGGGTGTCGAGGGTGCCGCGCACGATGTGGTAGCGCACGCCGGGCAGGTCCTTGACGCGGCCGCCACGGATCAGCACGACCGAGTGCTCCTGCAAGTTGTGGCCCTCGCCGGGGATGTAGGCCGTGACCTCGAACTGGCTGGAAAGACGCACGCGGGCGATCTTGCGCAGCGCCGAGTTGGGCTTTTTCGGCGTGGTGGTCTTCACGACCGTGCAGACGCCGCGGCGGAAGGGGCTGCCCTTGAGGGCCGGAACCTTGCTCTTCTTCTGGAGGGTGGCGCGCCCCTTACGGAGCAGCTGTTGGGTGGTAGGCAGGGTCAATCACTCCTCTTCTGAATGCGCTGGCCGGGGGTCGGCCTGCGCGGGGTGGCCCACCCACACGCCTGCTGGAAGTGAACCGGCGGGGCGGGAGCGGGATCGGGTTGGCGGTGAAACCTGAGGTGATCTGCGTGCCGCTTCCGCTCCGTCAGCATCGGGGGACAGCGAGCGCACGTGCCGAGAAACCTTCCGGTGCAACCCTGGGCCGGGCAGTTTTCAACCGCAGTAGCATACTCCTCCCGGCCCACGGCACGCAAGGCGCGGCGAAGCCGTCCCACCACGCCTGGCTTTTGCCTTACTCGCCCCGGCTGGCTCTCCCCTCCCCGCCCGCTGGCAGCTCCTCGGCCGCGCCGTCCTCGCCCACCCGCAGGCGGGCCGCCCCGAAGGTGACTGGCAGGGTGAGGTCCGCGAGGTAGGCGCGCAGCCGCTCGGGCACTTCGGCCAGCCCCAGGGGCGTGCGCGGCGCGGCGACCAGGCGGTAGACGCCCGGCTCGCCGGGCACGTGGTCGTACACGTAGGCGCCCCGGCGCTGCGGCGGGGTGAGGTGTTCGTCGAAGCCGCCCGCCGGGGCGTTGGCCTCCTCGCGCTCCGGGCGGGTGTCGAGCCAGACGTGCAGCGCTTCGAGCAGTTCCTCGGACACCAGGGCGGCCCCCGGCACGTGGGGGTCACCCGCCGCCAGGAACTGGGCGAGGTGCCCCCCGGCGTCGGCGGCGAACCAGTCGAACTCCACGTCCCGGATCTCCTCGCGGGTGATGACGGTGTGTCCGCCGGTGAGGCTCATCCGGCCCCTCCCGCCTGAAAGGCCGCCGCCACGACCTCGCGGGCCTCATCCATCACCTGCCGCAGGTGGTCCTCGCCCCGGAAGCTCTCGGCGTAGATCTTGTACACGTCCTCGGTGCCGCTGGGCCGGGCGGCGAACCAGGCCTGATCCGTGGTGACCTTCAGGCCGCCGAGCGCCTCGCCGTTGCCGGGGGCGTGGGTCAGCCGGGCGGTGATGGGGTCGCCCGCCAGGGTGGTGGCGGCGACCTGCCCCGGCGAGAGGTTCGCCAGCACCTTCTTCTGGGCGGCATTGGCGGGCGCGTCTTGGCGGTCGTAGGCGGTCTCGCCGTACTGGGTGGTCAGCGCCGCGAAGCGCTGGGAGGGGGTCTGCCCGGTTCTGGCGGTGATCTCGGCGGCGAGCAGGCCCGGAATGATCCCGTCCTTGTCGGTGCTCCAGGGGCCGCCGTCCATCCGCAGAAAGCTCGCGCCCGCCGATTCCTCGCCGCCGAAGCCCAGCGACCCGGTCAGCAGGCCGTCCACGAAGTACTTGAAGCCCACCGGCACCTCGACCAGCCGCCGCCCCAGGCCCGCCGCCACCCGGTCGATCAGCGCGCTCGACACGGCCGTCTTGCCCACGCCCGCCTGGGCGCTCCAGCCGGGGCGGTGCTGAAAGAGGTAGTCGATCATCACCGCGAGGTAATGGTTGGGGTTCATCAACCCGTCGGCGGTCACGATACCGTGGCGGTCGGCGTCGGGGTCGTTGCCGACCGCCACGTCGAAGTCGCCCCTCAACCGCAGCAGCCCGGCCATCGCGTAGGGGCTGGAGCAGTCCATGCGGATCTTGCCGTCGCGGTCCACGCTCATGAAGGCGAAGCTGGGGTCCACCCGCTCATTCACCAGGGTGAGGTTCAGGCCGTGCGTGTCGCGGATCGCCTCCCAGACCGGCAGGCTGGAGCCGCCCAGCGGATCGACGCCGAGGCGAACGCCACTCTCGCGGATGGCAACCAGATCGACGACCTCGCCCAGTGCGGACACGTAGGGGGTCACGAAGTCGAACGGTTCCAGCGCGGCCAGCGCGTCGTCCAGCCCCACCCGCTTCACGCCGCGCAGGCCGCCTTCCAGCAGCGCGTTGGCCCGCTCCTGCACGGCCCGCGTGATCTCGGTATCGGCGGGACCGCCCGAGGGCGGGTTGTACTTGAAGCCGCCGTCTTGCGGGGGATTGTGGCTGGGCGTGATCACGATGCCGTCGGCCGCGCCGCCCTGCCCGGCGCGGTTGTGGCTCAGGATCGCGTGGCTGACGAGGGGCGTGGGGGTAAACCAGCCCGGCTGCGCCCGCACCCGCACCCCGTTGGCGACCAGCACCCCCAGCGCGGTGATCCAGGCGGGTTCGCTCAGGGCGTGGGTGTCCAGCCCCAGGTACAGCGGCCCCGTGATGCCCGCCGCCGCGCGGTGTTCGGCCACCGCCTGCGAGACGGCCAGGATATGGGCCTCGTTGAAGGTGCCGTTTAGGGAGGTGCCCCGGTGTCCACTGGTGCCAAAAGTCACCCGCTGCGCTGGCTGCGCCGGGTCGGGGCGGATCTCGTAGTAGTGGGCGACCAGACGGGGAATGTTCGTCAGCAGGCTCTGCGGCGGCGGCTTCCCGGCAAGTTCGTGGACACTCATACCCCGCAGTCTAAGCACGCCGCCCTGCCCCGGGCGGGGACCGGAACAGGGTGTGGCCGATTGCTCAAGGTCGGCGCCGCGCCTGCTACCCTCCGGCCATGCGCGAGTTCCTGAACGACTGGTGGCGGCTGCTGAAACTGATTCTCGGCTCGCTGGCAGTTCCGGTCTTGCTGTGGCTGCTGCTGGTGTGGACGGGCGTGCTGCGGTGAGAGCCGCCCGACCGCCGAACCTCACCTGCCCCTGGCCTGCTCCCGGCCTCCCCGGCCGGAGGCAGGCGGCCTTCTGATCCCGGCTCGCCTTTGCCCCCTTGGGTGGAACCGCTCCCAGAAGGGCCTCTTGCCCCGGCGTGTTAGGTTCGCCCTATGACGGGCAAAGGCAAGAGGGCGGGCGCGCAGACACCGGACGCGGCGGCGCAGACCCGCGTGAACAACTTCGAGCACGCGCTGGTGCTGGAAACCGCGCGGGTCACGGAAGGCGCCGCGCTGGCCGCCAGCCGCTGGGTCGGCATGGGCGACAAGAACGCGGTGGACGGCGCGGGCACCGAGGCGATGCGCGAACTGCTGGGCAGCCTGGACATCCGCGGCCGGGTGGTGATCGGGGAAGGCGAGATGGACGAAGCGCCCATGCTCTACATCGGGGAGGAGCTGGGGCAGGGGCAATATGAGGTGGACATCGCGGTGGACCCGGTCGAGGGAACCAGCGTGACCGCCAAGGGGCTGCCCAACGGCCTGGCCGTGATCGCCCTCTCGGAGCGCGGCGGCCTGATGCACGCGCCCGACTGCTACATGGACAAGCTGGTCGTGCCGCCTCCCGCTGCCGGACGGGTGCACCTCGACTGGCCGGTGGAGGCCAACCTCGCCACCCTGGCGCAGAGCCTGGAGCGCGACGTGGAGGACCTCCTGATCACCATCCTCGACCGCGAGCGGCACGCGGACCTGATCCGGCGAGTGCGGGCGGCGGGAGCGCGGGTCAAGCTGATCGGCGACGGCGACGTGGTCGCCAGCCTGGCGGTTGGCGTGCGCGGCACCGGCGTCCACGCGTTGATGGGGTCGGGCGGGGCGCCCGAAGGGGTGCTCTCGGCGGCGGCGATGAAGTGCCTGGGCGCCGAGATCCAGGGCCGTTTCATCGCGGAGGACGACGCGATGCGCGAACGCTTCGCCCAGATGGGCGTGGACGAGCGCCGGGTCTACAAAACCGACGAACTCGCCTCGGGCAGCCAGATCGTCTTTTCGGCCACCGGCATCACCTACGGCGAGCTGCTCAGCGGCGTGCGGCGCTTCGGCGGCGGCGCCCGCACCCACACCCTGGTGATGGGCTACGCCAGCCGGGTCGTGCGCTTTATCGACACCGTGCATCTGGAGGACGACACGGCGCGGGTGACGATCCGGGTCTGACAGCGGGGTTCGGTCAAAAGGGGCACTTTCTTACCCTTACCCTCCATTCCAACCGCTGTGAGCCGTTGCCACCTGCCCTGCTGCGCAGCCTGGCCCGCTCACCCCACAAGCCCTGAAGGGCCTTCCTCCCGGTCTGGGGATGACCGCCGTGAGGGGTCAGGGCAACGTCCGAGGTGATGGATCGCTTAATGTTGAACTATCTGGCCGAGGGGAGTAGACTGTGCCGATGACGAACCCTGTCCGGATGACCATCCTTTACTACTCGACCTACGGCACCAACCACCAGATGGCAGAGGTGGCCGCCGAGGCCGCCCGCGAGGCCGGAGCCGAGGTCCGGCTGGTCAAGGCCCGCGAGACGGCCCCGCAGGAGGTCGTGAACGGCCAGGAGGCCTGGAAGGCGCAGCAGGAGCGCACCGCGCACATCCCCGAGGCGACCGCCGACGACATGCAGCACACCGATGCGATCCTGATCAGCACGCCCACCCGCTGGGGCGGCTCGGCGAGCCAGCTGCGGGTCTTTATCGACACCCTGGGCGGCCTGTGGGCCTCGGGCGCCCTGGCGGACAAGACCTTCAGCGTGATGACGAGCGCCCAGAACCCCAACGGCGGGCAGGAGACCACCATCCAGACCCTGTATGTCATGGCCGCGCACTGGGGCGCGATCATCGTGCCGCCCGGCTACACCGACCCCGCGATCTTCGCCTCGGGCGGCAACCCCTACGGCGCCAGCGTGACTGCCAACGGCCAGCCGCTGAGCGAGGAGGACAAGGCCTCCATCCGCCACCAGGCCCGCCGTCAGGTCGAGGTCACGCGCAAGCTCAAGGGCTGAGCACGGCGCACACGGCCCCTCCCCCGTCTGCGGACCGGGGAGGGGTTTTCGTGTGTGTGCTACGGGGAAGCTACCCTCCGTCCCCCCGCACGCCGAAGGTTCCCGAGCGCAGCAGGGCGGCCTCGCCCTCTCCGAAGGGGCTGCGCGACTGCGACCACCGCACAGCGGCTTCCACGTCGTAGGGCACGGCGCAAAATTCCACCGCCCAGTGTCCGGACCGGCCTTCGAGCAGGGTCCAGCGGGCGCGCGGGTCGCCGTCCACCTGATCGCTGACCGCCCCCGCGTTGACCACCAACGTGTCCCCCACCCGCGTGGCGCCGGGACGGTGGGTGTGGCCGCACAAGACGACTTCCGCCCCCAATGGCTCGACCAGGGCACGCAACCCGCCGGGGTCACGGGCGCGGTAGAAGCCGCCGGCGCCTTCGGAGTGCCAGACCCACAGCAAGCTGTCCCAGGCGCTGTCCGGCGTGCCGTGGCAGGCGAAGATGGCCCCGTCCGGCGTGCGGGCGGTCAGGGGCAGGGCGGCCAGCCGCGCCCGCGTCTCCGCGTCCAGTTGCGTCTCCAGCCACGCCCCGTACGCGCGGGCGAGGGGCGAGCGCCGTCCCCCCGGCCAGAACTTCTCCTCGTTGTTGCCGCGCACCTCCAGCGCCCCGGCTCCGGCCAGGTCGCGTTGCAGGGCCGCCGCGCGGGCGGGGTCCGCCGAGCCTTCCACCTGATCGCCCAGGTTGACGGTCAGGTCGGGGGCCGCCCTGGCGACCTCGCGCAGCACGGCTTCCAGCGCACAGGCGTTGCCATGCACGTCGCTGATCACCGCGACCCTCATCCGGCCCCGCCCCATGTGGCCCGCTTCACCCGCCCAGGCTAGCGCGGCCTCCCGCTACCATGCGGCCCATGAGCATCCTTCCGGACTGGCGCATTCGCCAACTCGCCCAAGCGGGCATGATCAGCCCCTTCGAAGACCGCCTGGTCCGCACCGCCGGGCAGGGCCACGTCATCAGCTACGGCCTGAGCAGCTTCGGCTACGATCTGCGCTGCGCCGACGAGTGGAAGGTCTTTACCAACGTCTACGGCGCCGTGGTGGACCCCAAGCACTTTGACGACCGCTCCTTTGTGGACCTTCAGGCAGGCGAGATCATCATTCCGCCCAATTCCTTCGTGCTGGCGCGCAGCCTGGAATACATGCGGATTCCCGACAACGTGATGGTCGTGGCGCTGGGAAAATCGACCTACGCGCGCTGCGGCATCGTCGCCAACGTGACCCCGCTGGAACCCGGCTGGGAGGGGCACGTCACCCTGGAATTCAGCAACACGACGCCCCTCCCCGCCAAGATGTACGCCAACGAGGGCTGCGTGCAGCTGCTGTTTTTCGAGGGCGAACGCCCGGAAGTGACCTACGGCGACCGGAGCGGCAAGTACCAGGGCCAGCAGGGCGTGACGCTGCCGCGCCTCTAAAAGCCTGCCTGGAGTGGGAGAGCGCGGCTCCAAGGGCCCCTCTCTAAATGTCTCCTGGCTGTCTTCTCGTCCGGGCGGGAGCGGGGTCTGTCAGGCTGGCCCCATGCCGGACAAAGACGACAAGAACAAGGGGCACACCAGCCAGCCCGAGCAGTACGACCGCAACAAGCAGGAAGTCCACGAGATCGAGCACGACGGCAAGCCCTCCTTCAAGGGGGTCAACGACCGCGAGGCGAACGCCGCCCGCAACACCGAGCATGACGGCCACAAGGAAAAAAAGGACGTGGAGGAAGCCCGGAGCGTCCCCGCCTCCAACCAGGGCTGACCCTGCATCCAGAAGGGCCGGGCCAAGCCGCCCGGTCCTTTTCGCTGCGCCGCGTCAGGAGACTGCCCCATGTCAAGCGTGATGTCCACCCCTGAAGTCCCGCGCCCCACTCCCGGCGTGCTGCTGCTCGCCGCCCTGTTCGTGGGCGCGGGCATCCTGCATTTCGTGAAGCCGCAGCCCTTCGACCGGATCGTCCCGCCGGGGCTGCCGATGGCCCCACGCGCGGCCACATTGCTCAGCGGCGCAGCCGAGCTGCTGGGCGGGCTGGGCCTGCTGCACCCCGCCACCCGGCCCGTCGCCCGCTGGGGCCTGCTGGCGCTGCTGGCCGCCGTGTTTCCCGCCAACCTCTTTATGGCGCAGCAGGCCGAGCGCTTCGCACCGCTGCCGGCCTGGGCGCTGTGGGCACGGCTGCCGCTTCAGCCGCTGCTGATGTGGGCGGTCTGGCGGGCCGGACGCCAGAGGACCAGCCGCCGAAGGGCCAGCCGCCGGACCCCCCACTGAAACGCCGCCCACCCGAGAGGGGCGGCGGCGCGGCGAGAGCGGCGTTCAGGAGATCGTGCGCGGCGGCCGGGGCGGCAGGGAGGTCTCGGTTCCCTCGCGTTTGGGCGCGCTGAAGACGCCCAGGCGCGGCAGCACCCAGCGGTCCAGCCCCCACCAGCCCGCGACCCGCCAGGCCAGCACCAGCCAGGTCGCCAGGATAAAGAGCAGCGGGTTGCTCGACAGCGTGCCGGCCAGCAGGAAGTTGGCGTTCATCAGCCCGCCGAAGAAGGCGGCCACGCCCGTGAGCAGGCCCAGGATCAGCGCGATCCCCACCGCCGTTTCCCCGAAGGCGACCAGGTAGGAAAACAGGGTGGCGTTGGGCAGGGCGACGTTCTCGATAAAGGAACCGTACCAGCCGGACACCGAGGGCCGCTCGCCGCCCGTCTTGGCCAGCGCGCCGTTCAGGAACCCGGTGACGGCGGTGCCCGCCTGTGAGCCGACCCAGGCCGGATCGGTGACCTTGTGCCACCCGGCGTTCAGCCACTGCCAGCCCACGTAGATGCGCAGCAAGGCCCACAGCGGCGCGAGGCGGGTGTCGGCGAAGAGAAAGCGCGAGATGCCCGGTTCGGTCACGATGCGGGAAGCAGAACTTGCGGTCATAGGGGTCCCTCCTGGGAAGAGGCGGGGAGGCCGCGCTCGCCCATCTGGTCGATGAACCCGGCCCATGCGCCTGTAGACCCAGGGTGGCAGCCGGGCATTACCAGACCATTACGTGCCTCCGCAGGCGGCTCCCCCCTTTGCCCTCGCTCCCCTCGCCCGGGCCGCCTGTCAGCCTGCCTCGCCCACGGCCAGCGGCGCCAGGGCGGCCCGCAGCGCCGGGGGCAGCGCGACCGGGCGGCGCGTGGCCCGGTCCACGTACACATGGACGAAATGGCCCTGCGCGCAGGCCGCCGCCTCCCCTTCCCGGAAGATGGCCAGTTCGTAGCGCACGCTGCTGCGCCCCAGCTGCGCCACCCGCACCCCGACGCTCAGCAGGTCGGGAAAGGCGGCGGGCGCGAAAAAGGCGCAGCCGGTCTCCACGACGAGGCCGATCACGGCCCCCCCCTGCACGTCGAGCGCCCCGCGCGCGGCCAGGTAGGCGTTCACGGCCGTGTCGAAGTAGCTGTAGTAGGTGACGTTGTTGACGTGGCCGTACACGTCGTTGTCGGCCCAGCGGGTCGGGGTGGGGTGGTGGTAGGGGTAGGCGGCGCGGGCGTGCGGCACGGGGCGGGTCATGGGGGCAGGGTAGCGGAGCCGTTCCAGAAAGGGGGACACCGGCCAGGCTCCGTGCCGCGCCCGCGTTAGATTGCCCCCATGACAAACGCGGACACTCTGGTCATCACGGCGGCGCGGCGCACGCCCATCGGCAGCTTCCTGGGGAGCCTCGCGGAGGTGTCGGCGGTGGACCTCGGGGTCACGGCAGCCAAAGCCGTGCTCAGCGGCGTCAACGGCGACGACGTGGCCGACGTGATCGTGGGCAACGTGTTGCAGGCGGGGCAGGGGATGAATGTGGCGCGGCAGGTCGCGGTTGGGGCCGGACTGCCCCAGCACGTGCCGGGCCTCACGGTGAACCGGGTCTGCGGCTCGGGCCTCCAGGCGGTCATCAGCGCGGTGCAGGGCCTGAGATCGGGCGACGGCCAGCTGTACCTCGTGGGCGGCACCGAGAGCATGAGCGGCGCGCCCTACCTGCTGCCACGCGCCCGCCAGGGCTACCGCCTGGGCCACGCGCAGGCGCTCGACTCGATCCTCAAAGACGGTCTGACTGACGTGTTTCACGACTACCACATGGGCATGACCGCCGAGAACATCGCCCAGGCGTGGCAGCTCAGCCGCGAGGAGCAGGACGCCTTTGCCCTGGACAGTCAGGAGCGGGCCGCCCGCGCCGTACAGGCGGGCCATTTCGACGCCGAGACGGTGCCGGTGGAGGTGCCGGGCCGCAAGGGGGTGACCCTGTTCGAGAAGGACGAGTACCCCCGCGCCACCACCCTGGAGGCCCTGGCGAAACTCAAGCCCGCCTTCAAAAAGGACGGCACCGTGACGGCCGGAAACGCCAGCGGCATCAACGACGGCGCGGCGATGCTGGTCGTGACCAGCGAGGGCTACGCGCGGACCAACGGCCTGCCGGTCCTGGCCGAGATTGTCAGCCACGCGGCGGTCGGGGTCGATCCCGCGATCATGGGCATCGGCCCGGCGCGGGCGGTGCCGATCGCGCTGGAAAAGGCGGGGATGACCCTGGCGGACGTGGACCTGCTCGAACTCAACGAGGCCTTTGCGGCCCAGAGCCTCGCGGTGCTGCGCGACCTGGGCGTGGACCCCGCGAAAGCCAACCCCACGGGCGGCGCCATCGCGCTGGGGCACCCCATCGGGGCCTCGGGGGCGCGGGTGCTGACCACCCTGATTCACTCCCTGCGCCGCGAGGGCAAGGAGACCGGCGTGGCGAGCCTGTGCATCGGCGGCGGCATGGGCATCGCGATGGTAGTGCGGGCGCGCGGCTAGGCCGGAGCAGGCGGCGGGGTCGGGAGGACTGGCCGAGCAGCCTCCCACCTCCGCCGCCTCGCCTTACCCTAGGCGCATGACCGACGCCGTTCAGGACCTCTTTCAGTCCATCCACGCGAACAATCTGGAGGGCGTGCGCCTCCTGATCGGGGCCGAGCCGGGGCTGCTGACGGCCACCAGCCCCACCGGCCTCTCCCCTGTCCTCTTCGCCACCTACTACCGGCGCCCCCAAATCACCCGGCTGCTGATCGAAGCCGGAGCGTCCCTGAGCGCGTTCGAGGCGGCGGCGACCGGCGAACTCGCGGTTCTGCGGGGGCAGCTTGACGCGCAACCTGACCTGCTGCACGCCTTCAGCCCCGACGGCTTCAGCCTGCTGGGGTTGGCTGCCCTCTTTGGCCATGAGGGGGTGGCTGCCGAACTGCTCTCGCGCGGGGCGAACGTGAACCGGGCGAGCCAGAACGCGCTGGAGGTTCAGCCCCTCCACTCCGCCGTCGCGGGCGACCACCCGGCCCTGGCCCGTCGGCTGTTGGACGCTGGGGCGGACGTGAACGCCGTGCAGCACGGGGGTCTGACCCCGCTGATGGGCGCGGCGCGAAATGGCAACCAGGCGCTGGTGGTGGTGCTGCTGGCCGCAGGCGCCGACCCTGCTGCCCGCACCGCCGACGGGCAGGACGCCGAGGCCCTGGCAGCAGAAGAGGGCCACCAAGCCGTGGCCGGGATTCTGAGGGCCGCGCGCCACGAGCCTCAAGGAACCCGGAATGCAGCCGCCGGGGCCGAGGCCGACACTGGGCGCATGACCGACAACCGAGACGGCCGCCCCGACGAGGAGCGCGAGCGCCACACGCCCATGCCCGTGAACGAGCTGACGGGCCAGGCCGACCCCCGCACGGGCTTCCAGACCCACGACCCCAAAGACGCCCATCAGGCCCGCTACACCTCGACGCCCGCCGAGGACCGGGTCGCCAGCGCCGACCAGGGCAAGGGGATCAGCCTGCCCGCCACCGATCCCGGCGACGTGACGCACCAGTTCGACCACCTCGCCACCCGCGACCCCGAGGCGATGGAAAAGGCCCTGGAGGCTCCCGAGTTCGCGGGCGCGCAGACGGTGGCCGGGACCGGGGTGGACAGCGCCCTGGCCGACGGCGTGGTCCCGATGGGCCTGGGTGTCTCGGCGGGCATGGGAGTGGTCCGCGAGCGCCAGCACTCGGCCGCGGACCTCAACCCCGGCTACACGCCGCCCAGCCAGCAGACGTCGCCCCACCCCGGAGAGCAGCCCGGCGACCTGCCCCCCGGCACCCCCACCGAACTGCGCGCCGAGGTGCGGGGCGACGCCGACGACCGCTGACCCCACCAGCCGCCCCGCGCCCCGCCGCAGCTCCGCCCGCCCTCTGGGGGGGCGGTTTTTTCTGGCGGCGCACGGCGACACCCCCACCACGGGGGCGGGGGTGCAGGCGGGCGGCGGGAGCTACAGCGAGATCAGGAAGGGGTCTTCCAGCGTCTCGCAGATGTGGCGCAGGAAGCGCGCAGCGTCGGCCCCGTCGATCAGGCGGTGGTCGTAGGTCAGCGAGAGCGGGAGCAGGTTGCGGGCTTCGAAGCTGCCCGTCTCGCGGTTCCAGACCGGCTCCAGCCCGCCGCGCGACACGCCCAGGATGGCGACCTCGGGCGAGTTCACGATGGGCGTGAAGCCGTGCCCACCGATCCCGCCGAGGTTGGAAATCGTAAAGGTCGCGCCCTGCATCTCGGCGGGGCTGAGCTTGCGCTCGCGGGCCTTTCCAGCGAGTTCGTTCAGCTCCAGCACGATCTCGGTGATGCTCTTGCGGTCGGCGTCCTTGAGAACCGGGACAAGCAGGCCCTGGGGCGTGTCCACCGCGACCCCGAGGTTGACGTAGTCCTTGTAGACGACCTGCTGCGCGGCGAGGTCGAGGCTGGCGCCGAACTTGGGGAATTTCCGCAGGGCGCCCGCCACGACCTTCATCAGGATGTGGGTCATGGTGAGCTTGCCGCCCGCCTTCTCCACCCGCGCGCCGAAGGCCCGGCGCGTCTCCTCCATGCGGGTCACGTCGGCCTTGTCGAAGTGCGTGACCATCGGAATGGTCGTCCACGAGGCGGTCATGGAGCGGATGGTCGCCTTGCGGATGCCGCTCATGTCCTCGCGGCGCACCGTGCCCCACCGCTCGAAGTCGGGCAGAGGCTGGGCGGGGGCTGCCGCTGGGGCGGGCGCAGAAGCCGCCGGAGCGGGGGTGGCCTGCGCGGCTGCCGCGACACTGGGGACACTGGGGGTGCCCGCTGCGCGCCGCACGTCCTCCTCGCTGATGCGCCCGGCGATCCCGGTGCCGTGAACGTCGTGGATGTCCACCCCGATCTCGCGGGCCATACGCCGCACGCTGGGCGCGGCGGGCACCAGGATGCGGTTGTCGTAGGCCTGGGTGTCGTAGGGACGCTGGGCCGCCGGGGCCTGGCTGGGCGCGGTCTGGGTGGGGGAGCGCCCCCCCGGGGATGACGGCTGGGCCGGGGCCGCGCCCGCCTGCGCCTTCTGCGCCTCCTGCTGGGCCTGCGCGACCCGGTTGGCGGTGCCCGCATCGGAGGCCACCGTGGGCGCGTCCGGCTCGGCAACGGGCGTGGACGGCTGAGCGCGGGAGGCAGGAGCCTGCCCCCCGCCCGTCAGCGTCAGGATCACGCCGCCGACCTTGACGGTATCCCCGACCTTCACGGCCACCTCGCCCACCGTGCCGGGGGCATTGGCGGGCACCTCGACCACGGCCTTGTCGGTCTCGATCTCGATAATGGGCTGGCCCTCGCTGACCTCATCGCCAGGCTTGACGAGGACCGTCACGACCGTGCCCTGCTCGATGTTGTCGCCCACGTCGGGCAGGGTGACCTGGGCACCACCGGACGCGGGCTGGCTGCTGGACGCAGAAGGCTGGCTGCCTCCACCCGTTCCCGCCTGCACCTTCTGCGCCTCCTGCTGCGCCTGCGCGACCCGCTTGGCAGTGTCGGGGTCGCTGGCCACCGTGGGGCTGTCCGGCTCGGCAGAGGGAGTGCCGGGCGCCGGGGTCTGCCCGGCGTTCTGGTCCGCCTGGCCCCCAGCGCCCGCCTCCCCGCCCGCCAGCGTCAGGATCGTGCCGCCGACCGCCACGGTGTCGCCCACCTTCACCCCCACCGACTCGACGGTGCCGCCCGCGCTGGCGGGCACCTCGACCACGGCCTTGTCGGTCTCGATCTCGATGATGGGCTGGCCCTCGCTGACCGTGTCGCCCGGCTGCACCAGCACCGTCACGACCGTGCCCTGTTCGATGTTGTCGCCCACGTCGGGCAGTTTCAGTTCTTGCGCCATGTTGAACGCTCCTTGACCTGAGAGCTTGAGAGGAGCCATCAGCTTTCAGTTCTCAGCATAGGCGGCTGAGCGCTGAAGGCTGATGGCGGGGGACTTAACGCAAGACCGGCGCGTCGCGTTCGGGGTCGATGCCGAGGTCCGCGATGGCCCTGGCCACCACGTCCCCCTTCACCTTGCCGTCGCGCTGGAGGGCATACAGGGTCGCCAGCACAACATGCTTGGCGTCCACCTCGAAAAAGTCGCGCAGTTCCTCGCGGGCCTCACTGCGCCCGAACCCGTCGGTGCCCAGCGTCCAGACCTTGCGGTCGAGGTGCCCGTTCAGGCCGTCGGCGCCCAGCTTCACGTAATCGCTGACCGAGACGATCACGCCCGGCGCGTTCTCGCGGCTGAGCTGCGAGGTGACGTAGCTCGTGCGCGGCTCCTCCTGGGGGTGCAGCATATTGTGCCGCTGGGTCAGCAGGGCGTCCTGGTGCAGCTCCTTGTAGGAGGTCACGCTCCAGAGGTCGGCCGCGACCCCGTAGCCCTCCAGCAGCCCCACGGCCTCCTGCGCCGCGCCCATCGCGGGACCGCTGGCGAGCAGTTGCGCGCGCAGCTTGGCCTTGGTGTTGGCCGACCTCTGGAAGCGGTACATCCCTTTGATGATCCCCTCGCGGATCTCGTCGTGGGTGCGCCCGTCGTCGGGCATGGGGGGCTGGACCTCGTTCTCGTTGTCGATGGTGACGTAGTAGAACTCGTCGATGCCGTCCACGTACATCCGCTGGATGCCGCGCTCGACGATCACCGCCAGCTCGTAGGCGAAGGCGGGGTCGTACACCTTGAGATTGGGCACCACGTAGGCTTGCAGCAGCGAGTTGCCGTCCTGGTGCTGCAAGCCTTCGCCCGCCAGGGTGGTCCGGCCGGCGGTGGCGCCGAACAGGAACCCGCGCGCCCGCTGGTCGGCGGCGGCCCACACCAGGTCCCCGATGCGCTGCATCCCGAACATGGAGTAGAAGACGTAGAAGGGGATGGTGGGCACGCCGTGGTTGGCGTAGCTCGTCGCCGCCGCGATCCAGGAAGCCATCGCGCCGTCTTCGGTGATGCCTTCTTCGAGCATCTGGCCGTCGGTGCTCTCCTTGTAGGCCATCAGCGAACCGAAATCGACGGGTTGGTAGGTCTGCCCGCGCGGCGAGTAGATGCCGATGCGCGGCACCAGCGCGTCCATGCCGAAGGTGCGGGCCTCGTCGGGCACGATGGGCACGACGTACTTGCCGATCTCCTTGTCGCGCAGCAGCTTGCTCATGATCTGCACGGCGGCCATGGTGGTGCTCACGGCGCGGCCCTTGCTGCCCGCCGCGAACTCCTCGTAGAACTCGCCCGTGGGGACCGTGGGGTGCGGGTAGTCCACGACCCGCTCGGGCACGAAGCCCCCCAGCGCGGCGCGGCGCTCCAGCATGTACCGCACTTCCGGCGAGTCGGGGCCGGGATTGTAGAAGTCCAAGTGCTCGACCTGCTCGTCGCTCAGCGGCAGCTCCAGCAGGGTCCGCAGGGTCTTGAGGGCGTCGAACTCCAGCTTCTTGACCTGGTGGGCCACGTTGCGGGCCTGCGCCGTCTCACCCAGGCCGTAGCCCTTGACGGTGCGGGCGATGATCACGGTGGGCTGGCCCTGATGCTTCACGGCGGCGGCGTAGGCGGCGTAGATCTTGTGGACGTCGTGCCCACCGCGGTTGAGCAGTTCGAGGTCGGCGTCCGTCCAGCCCTCGATCAACTGCTGGAGTTCGGGCGTGTTGAAGAACTTCTCGCGCAGCTCCTTGCCGCCAAAGGCCGCGTAGCGCTGCGACTCGCCGTCCACCAGCGCCTCGAAACGCTTGACGATCTCGCCGTTGTAGTCCTTTTGCAGCAGCTCGTCCCACTTGGAGTCCCACACGACCTTGATGACGTTCCAGCCTGCGCCCCGGAACAAAGCCTCGAACTCCTGAATCACCTTGGAGTTGGCGCGCACCGGCCCGTCGAGGCGCTGGAGGTTGGCGTTCAGGACAAAGACGATGTTGTCGAGGTTCTCGTAGGCGGCGAAGCGAAGCGCCCCGATGGACTGCGGCTCGTCCATCTCGCCGTCGCCCAGGAAGGCCCACACCTTGGCGTCCCCCTTGGGCTTGAGGCCCCGGTTTTCCAGGTACTTGATGTAGCGCGCCTGGTAGATCGCCTGGATGGGACCCAGGCCCATGCTGACGGTCGGGAACTCCCAGTAGTCGGGCATCAGCCAGGGGTGGGGGTACGAGGAAAGGCCCCGGCCCTCCCGGCTCAGCTCGCGGCGAAAGCGGTTCAGGTCGCCCTCGTCGAAGCGGCCCTCCAGAAAGGAGCGCGCGTACACGCCGGGACTGGCGTGGCCCTGGAAAAAGACCAGGTCGCGGCTCTCCCCTGCCCCGTGCCCCCGGAAGAAATGGTTGAAGCCGACTTCCAGCAGCTCGGCGCTGCTGGCATAGGTGGCGAGGTGCCCGCCGATGCCGTCACTCTTCTTATTCGCCTTGACGACCATCGCCACGGCGTTCCAGCGAATGGCGTCGCGAATCTTGCGCTCCAGCTCCAGGTCGCCGGGGTACTCGGGCTGCTGGTCCACGTCGATGGAGTTGATGTACGGCGTGTTCTGCTTGAAGAGAATCGGCGCCCCGTGAAAGTAGGCGTAGTGGTCGAGGTCCTCGAGCAGCTGCGCGGCGCGGTCGTCGCCCGCGTTCGCCAGCACGTAGGCCAGGGAATCGAGCCACTCCTGCTTCTCGACCTCGTTGAGCTGCTCTCGCTCCTGCGGCGGCAGGCCCGCACGCGGAGGACGGTTGGGCGGAGATGTCGTCATGGTGCCCAGTCTATGCCCGGCCATTCACCGCTTCCAACAGGGCAAAGTGGGGCCACTGACCATCCCGGCTGGTCGGTGTGGCAGGCTGGGCCACGATGGAACTCCGACACCTCCGCCATTTCGTCGCGCTTGCCGAGGAGCAGCATTTCGGGCGGGCGGCCGAGCGCGTCTTCGTGGTGCAGCAGGCGCTCTCGAACTCGATCAAGAACCTGGAAGACGAGGTCGGCGTGCCGCTGGTGCTGCGGACCACCCGGCGGGTGCAGCTCACCCCGGCGGGGCGCGAGTTTCTGGGCGGGGCGCGCGAGACGCTGGCGCAGGCGGCGCAGACGGTCGAGCGTGCTCGCCGGGCGGCGCGGGGCGAGGTCGGGCGGCTGACGGTGGGGTTTGTCAGCGGGCTGGCTTTCGGGGGCCTGCCGGAGATCGTGCGGTCTTTCCGGGAGCAGTTCCCCAATGTCAGCGTGGACCTGCGCGAACTGACCGCCCAGGAGCAGGAGGCGGCCCTGCGCGGCGGCATGATCGACGTGGGCCTGATGCTGCTGCCGGTGCGGGACCCGGCGCTGGATTCGCGGCCGCTGTGGCGCCAGCCGCTCGTCGCGGCGCTTCCCGCCGGTCACCGTCTGGCCCGCAGGCGCAGGCTGCGGATCGGGGACCTGGCGCACGAGCCGTTCGTCTTTTTTCCCCGGCACCTGCGCGCGACCTACTTCGATCAGGTCATGCGCTGGTGCTCGGGGGCGGGCTTCACGCCCAACGTGGTGCAGGAAGCCATCGAGATTCCCACGCTGCTCTCGCTGGTCGCGGCGGGGGTGGGGGTGTTCTTGCCCATCGAGTTCTTCGGGCGCCTGTCGCTGCCCGGCGTCGTGTACCGCCCGGTCGAGGACGCGCCCGTCGTCGAGATCGTGGCCGTGTGGCGGCGCGAGGAGCCGGGCGGCGGCCCCATCGTGCGGGCCTTTCTGGCGGTGGCGGGAGAGGCGCTGGGCACCCAGCAGTAGGGGCCTTTCCCGGCGGAGTATCGTGGGAGTCTCGCCTGGGCCGGGCGGCTGCCGTGCGGGTGTCTCCGGCTCCCTCTGTGCCCGCTCCTTCTCCCGCAGGAGGCCACATGACGGACGAGAACGAGGCTCCTCGCGCCGCCCAGCTGCTCCCGGCGCCCGCCCAGGGCGGCCGGAGGCGCCTTTCCCTGCGGCGTTCCCGGTCCAGGCCGCCCCCGGCCCCCCGCCTGCGCTTCTTGAGAAGTGCCCGCCTCGACACCTTGATCGACGGCGTGTTCGCGATCACGCTGACCTTGCTGGTGCTTGACGTGCGCCCGCCCGAGACGCTCGGCCCCGGCGGCCTGCTGCATGCCCTGCTCGCGCTGGGGCCGGAGATCGTCAGTTACGTGATCAGCTTCGCGCTGCTGGGGGTGGCCTGGCTGGCCCACCACCTCGGCGCCAGCCTGGTCGTGCGCTCGGACTTCACGCACGCGGCGCTCAACCTGCTCGCGCTGCTGGTCGTGGCGCTGGTGCCCTTTTCGGCGGCACTGCTGGGCCGCTACCCCGCCGAGCCGCTCGCCTACACGGTCTTCGGGGTGCACGTGGCGACGCTTTCCCTGCTGTACTCGCTGAACTGGCAGCACTGCGCGCGCGGCCACTGCCTCGTCGAGCCGGACCTGCCTCCCGGGGTTGCCGCGCGGATCACCCAGATGGGCGTGGAGGCGACTGCCGGTTACCTGCTGATGATTCCCGTCGCCTACTTCGCCGCGCGCTGGAGCCTGGCACTCTACGGGGTGCTGATCGTGGTCGCCCTGCTGGAACTCGCGCGGCTGGCGCGGCTGCTCGAAGGGCTTCCCGCCGGGGCAGCCGCCACGCCCACCGCAGACGGGCGCGGACCGGAGCAGGCGGGTTGACCCCGTACCCCTTCCCCCCGACTACGTTCAGGGCGTAAACTGGAGGGATGCTACGGGTCAAGTCCGACTTCACGCCGTCCGGAGACCAGCCGACCGCCATTCGCTCGCTGGTGGACGGTCTGGAATCCGGGCTGCGCTACCAGACACTGCTGGGCGCGACGGGCACGGGCAAGACCTACTCCGTCGCCAAAGTCATCGAGGAGACGCAGCGCCCCGCCCTGATCATGGCGCCCAACAAGATCCTCACCGCGCAGCTCGCGTCCGAGTTCCGCGAGTTCTTTCCCGACGCGGCGGTCGAATTCTTTATCTCCTACTACGACTACTACCAGCCCGAAGCCTACGTGCCCGGCAAGGATCTGTTCATCGAAAAGGACGCCGCGATCAACCAGGAGATCGAGCGGCTGCGGCACTCGACCACCCGCTCGCTGCTCACGCGGCGGGACACCATCGTGGTGGCGTCGGTGTCGTGTATCTACGGCCTCGGGGACCCCGCCGAGTACCGGGCGCTGAACCTGATCCTGAAGGTGGGCGAGAAGGTCAGCCGCGACGAGATCCTGGGCCGCCTGGTCACCATGCAGTACGAGCGCAACGACATCGAACTCGCGGCGGGGCGCTTCCGGGCCAAGGGCGACACGGTGGAAGTGTGGCCCAGCTACGACGAGCAACCCATCCGCATCGAGCTGTGGGGCGACGACGTGGACCGCATTCAGGTCGTCCACCCCCTGACCGGGGACAAGCTCGCGGACCTCGACGCGACCATCGTGTACCCGGCCAAGCACTACGTCTCCAGCGCGGGGAACATCGAGCGGGCGATCGTGACGATTCAGCAGGAACTCGACGAGCGGCTGGAATACTTCAAGTCGGTGGGCAAGCTGCTCGAAGCCCAGCGCATCAAGGAGCGCACCCTCTACGACCTGGAGATGCTCAAGGTCCTGGGCTACTGCTCGGGCATCGAGAACTACTCGCGGCACATCGACGGGCGGGCGGTGGGCGCCACGCCGTACACCATGCTCGACTACTTCCCGGACGACTTCATCACCTTTATCGACGAGTCGCACGTCACGGTGCCGCAGATCGGCGGGATGGCGAACGGCGACCGCGCCCGCAAGCAGACGCTGGTGGACTACGGCTTCCGGTTGCCCAGCGCGATGGACAACCGCCCGCTGAACTTCGGGGAGTTTCTGGAGAAGACCGGGCAGACGGTGTTCGTCTCGGCGACCCCCGGCCCCTACGAGCGCGAGCACAGCGACTCGGTGGCCGACCAGATCATCCGCCCGACCGGGCTGGTGGACCCGCCCGTGACCGTGCGCCCCATCCAGGGCCAGATCGAGGACCTGCTGGGCCGGGTGCGCGAGCGGGCGGCGAAGGGGGAACGCACCCTCGTCACCACCCTGACGAAGCGCATGGCGGAAGACCTCACCGAGTACATGCTCGAAAAGGGCGTCCGCACCCGCTACATGCACTCGGACATCGACTCGGTGGAGCGGCAGGTCATCATCCGCGACCTGCGGCTGGGGCACTACGACGTGCTGGTGGGCATCAACCTGCTGCGCGAGGGCCTGGACCTGCCGGAAGTCTCGCTGGTCGCCATCCTCGACGCCGACAAGCCGGGCTTCCTGAGAAGCGAGCGGGCTTTGATTCAGACCATCGGCCGCGCGGCCAGAAACGTCAACGGCGAGGTGATCCTCTACGGCGACACGGTGACGCCCGCGATGGAGTACGCGATGGAGGAAACCCGCCGCCGCCGCGAGAAGCAGACCGCCTACAACGCCGAGCACGGCATCACGCCGACCACGGTCGTCAAGGGCGTACGCAACGTCATCCGGGGCGAGGAGACGCCCGACGAGATCAGCTCGGAGAACGTGGGCGACGACCGCGACGCCCTGACCCGGCAGCTCACCGACCTCGAACTCGACATGTGGCAGGCGTCCGAGGACCTCGACTTCGAGCGGGCGGCCAGTCTGCGCGACCAGATTCGCGCCATCGAGGCCAAGTTGCAGGGCAAGGACTTCAAGCAGGCGACGGTGCCGGGGCAGAAGGTCCGGCGCAAGGGGCGGCGGTAATGGTCAGCGGAGGCGCTTGAGGGTGCAGGATGCCGCCGACTATACAAGTGCGAGCCAGATCGCCCGAGTGCTGACGGAAAAGTGGGTGTCGCAGCAGGTGGCCTGTCCTCTATGCGGCTCTACCCTGAAGCCTCTTGCCAATAACACTCCAGGCCGTGATTTCTACTGTGTGGAGTGCGCAGCTTCATACCAACTCAAAAGCTATAAGGGAAAACGAAAGCCCAAGCTGATCGGGGCGGAATACAGGACCACCGTGAGCATCCTTTTGGCTGCTGGTGGTCCCCATCTCCTCGTTGTGAGGTATTCAAAGGAATACATGGTGCAGGAAGTGTTCTGGGCCGAAAACAAGGACATCACAAAAGACCATGTTCAGCCCAGGAGGCCTCTCAGCAGCACGGCACGCAGGGCAGGCTGGCAAGGATCCACCCTGTTTCTTGGACAGATACCCTTCAAAATCCTGCTGTGCAAGCCATTGGGCGGCGCTGCTTAGAGGCTTCAAAAGGCGCAGTCATCCCAGACATAGGGTGACTGCGCTTTTTCCCGACTTCAGTGAATGACGCGCTCCCCCTCGGGCGAGGCGTCCACCTCGGCCTTTTGCGCGGGCAGCAGCAGGTTTGCCACGATGCCGACGAGCGCGGCCAGAGCCATGCCCGAGAGGCTCAGGGAAGTGCCGCCGACGCTGATTGGAAAGGCGGCGCCGCCCAGCCCCAGCACCAGGATCAGGGACACGACGATCAGGTTGCGCGAGTGCGCGAAGTCGATGCGCGCCTCGGCCAGCGTGCGGATGCCCACCGAGGCGATCATGCCGAACAGCAGGATCGAGACGCCGCCCAGCACGCCCGGCGGCAGGCTCCTGAGGACAGCGGCCAGCTTGGGCGAGCAGCCGAAGAGGAGGGCGAACACCGCCCCGATGCGCAAGATCGCCGGGTCGTACACCCGGGTCAGGGCCAGCACGCCGGTGTTCTCGGCGTAGGTGGTCGCGGCGGGGCCGCCCAGCGCGGCACTGCTGATGTTGGCGACGCCGTCGGCAAAGAGGGTGCGGCTCAGCCCCGGACTTTTCAGGAAGTTCTGCCCGACCACCCGTCCGTTCACGATCACGTCGCCCACATGCTCGATAAAGGTCACGACCGCGACCGGCGCGATGATGGCGACCGCCCGCCAGTCCAGCGTGGGCGCGTGAAAGTCGGGCAGGCCCAGCAGCGGCGCGGCGCGGATGGCCGCCAGCGCCTCGGCACTCACGGCGCCCGTCGCCAGCGCGACGAGGTAGCCCGCAACGACGCCGACCAGAATCGGGATCATGCGGAACAGCCCGCGTCCGAACACGCTGGTGACCACGGCGGCGAGCAGGGTGGCCAGGGCCAGCCCCCAGTTCGTCTTGGCCTGATCGACCGCGACGTCGCTCAGCCCCAGCCCGATCACGATGATGACCGGCCCCGTCACGACCGGCGGAAAGACCCGCAGCAGCCGCCCCGTCCCGAACAGCCGCACCAGCCCGCTGAACAGCAGGTACATCAGCCCGGCCGCGATGAGTCCGCCCGCCGCCGCGCCCGGCCCCAGTTCCTTGACGACCAGCGCGGTGGGCGCGATAAAGGCGAAGCTCGACCCCAGGAAGATAGGAACCCGGCCCCCGCTGAGCAGGTGAAAGATCAATGTGGCGAGGCCCGCCCCGAACAGCGCCACGCTGGGCGACAGCCCCACCAGAATGGGCACCAGCACGGTTGCGCCGAACATGGCGATGGAATGCTGCAAGCCCAGCACCAGGCGGCGCTCGGGGCGCAGGGGGGGGCGGGGGGGCGGCGAGCTGGGCGGGGAAGCGGGAGCGGTCTGGGTCATGGGGCCTCCGGCGAGCGCGGCACGCGGCGTCCCGGCGCCCGGGTGGGGCGGCGGGGAGCGTGCGTTGTCTCCGGGAGCCGAGCATAGCGCCTGGCCGGGGAGGGGGGCAGGCGGCGCCCGGACCCTTCTTTCCCGCCGGGTGGTCTAGGCTGGAGGCATGAATGCCAAGGGGGACCTGATCGCGCGGCTGCTGGGGCTGGGGCTGGGCACACCGACCTTCGACGCGGCGGGGGACGGCCCTCCCCACGACCGCACCTTCCGGGTCACCGTGACCGCCGGGGGCCGGGTGCTGGGCGAGGGCGCGGGCCGCTCCAAGCGCGACGCCGAGCGCGCCGCCGCCGAGGCCGCCCTGCGCGCGCTCGACGGGGACCGGGAAGACGACGAGGACGGGGCGCAGGAAGACGAGGGCGCGCCCGAGGCGCCCACCGGACGCTGGCCGATCTACGCCGCCGTGCTGGAGGGCGCGCTGGAAGCGGCGCTGGAGCTGGCGGGCGACGACGCCAGCCTCGACGACGTGCGCCAGGACGCCGCGCGGCTCTACCGCGACCTGCTGAGCGACCTCGGTCACGGCCCCGAGTGACCGCCCGGCCATGAAGGGCGCGGACGCCGAGGCCCGCGCCGCCGCGCACCTGAGCGCGCTGGGGCGCGAGATCGTGGCCCACAACTACCGCATTCCCGGCGGCGAGATCGACCTGATCAGCCGCGACTCGGGCGTGCTGGTCTTCACCGAGGTCCGCCAGCGCCGCAGCGCCCGGTACGGAGGCGCCGCCGAGAGCGTGACCGCCCGCAAACTCGCGCTGATGCACCGCGCCGCGCTGACCTACCTCACCCGCGAGCATGGCCGCGACGACCTGCCTTGCCGCCTGGAGGTGCTCACCATCGACGGCCCCGCCGAGACGGGCACCCTCACCGTGCTGCCGCTGGACTGAGGCCGCGCGGCGCCTACTGGCCTGCGGGGGCGTTTTCCGGCCGGCCGTCCCGGAAGAAGAAGTCCTCGAACGGCGGGGGCGACCCGTCGCCTTCCCCCGAGAAGCGGTCATCCGGAGAAGGCTCCGGAGGCGAGAACTCCTGGGGCGCGTCTTGCGGCGCAAAGCCCTCGCCGGGCAAGTCCTCGCCGGGAACCGCGTCCCCGGGCAGGGCCTCCGGGGGCAGCCCTTCCGGCCCGGGGTCGGCCGGATACGCCGGGGCGGGCAGGGGGTCGCCGGGCGCGTCGCCCCAGCCGTCTTCCGGGACCCCGTAGGGATCGGCGGGGGGGGCCGCCCCGGAGGGGTCTGCGCCCGGTGCCTCGCCGGGCCACGGCTCCGCTGCCTCCGCTGCTGCCTCCGCTGCGGGCGGCTCGGTCGGCGGCGCCTCGGCAGGCTGCTCCCCACCCTGCGGCTCCGCCGGTTCCCCGGCGGGCGCCTCCCCGGGCCAGACCGGCTCGTTGACGGGCACGTCCGTCTGGGGGGGCGCGGGGTCCGGCTGGGGCACGGGCACCGGGGCGGGGCTGCGGCGCCCGAAAAAGCCGCCCCGGCTGCCCCCGCTGCCGTCGCGGGCGACCGGTTCCTGGTCGGCCTCCTCCTCGCGGAAGGCCATCTGGACCTGCCGGACCACCCGGTAGGCGATGCCGCCGGGTTCGGCAAAGGCGGCGCGTGGCTGGTCCGCCAACGCCCCGGCCACCGCCTGCTGCCAGATCGGCGTGGGAATCTCGCCGCTGTAGGCCCAGTTCGGGAGGGGACCGCCCGCCTGCTTGCCCACCCACACGGCCCCCGCGATGCCCGGCGTGACCCCGGCGAACCACAGGTCCTTCACGTCGTTGGTGGTGCCGGTCTTGCCGCCCACGTCCCAGCCGGGAATCTGGGCGCGGGTCGCCAGGCCGCCCTGGGCGGGGGTCAGGTCGTTGACCACGCCGCGCAGCATGTCCAGGCCCAGCCAGGCGGTTCGCGCGTCCCAGACCCGCTTGGCCTGCGGGGCCGGGCGGCTGTACAGCACCTGCCCGCGGCCGTCCTCGACCCGGCGGACCAGCGTGGGCGCGTGGTACAGCCCGCCGTTGGCAAAGGTCGCGTAGGCGGCGGCCATCTGAAGGGGGCTGGCCTCCAGCGTGCCGATCGACAGCGAGAGGCCCGCGTCGGGAGGCGGGGTCAGCCCCAGCTCGCGCAGCTTGGCCTCCAAGGCCCCCACCCCCAGCTCCTGGGCGATGCGGACGGTGGGCAGGTTGAGGCTGTGGTCCAGCGAGTAGCGCAGCGTCTTGTACTGCCCGGTCCAGTAACCGTCGTAATTGCGCGGCTGGTAGCTGCCCGAGATCGGCGCGTCCAGCACGGTATCGCTCTGCTTCCAGCCCTGCGACAGCGCCAGGGTGTACAGCAGCGGCTTGACCGAGCTGCCCACCTGCCGCCGGGCCTGGGTGGCGTTGTTCCAGTCGCTTGGCCGCCCGCCCGTCAGCTTCTGGCCCACCAGCGCGAGGACCTCGCCGTTGGTGGGGCTGACGAGGGCGATGCCCAGCGTGGCCCCCTCGGGCAGCTGCGCGTTCAGGCTGGCGCGCTCGGCGCTGCGCTGCGCGGCCAGGTTCAGCCCGGTGAAGATCTTGCCGCCGCCGTACAGCGCCTTGCCGGTGACGCCGCGCTCCTTGAGTTCCTGCTCGACCGCCTGAAGGGCGTGAAAAGCCGTCTGGGCGGGCGGCGGCGGCATGTTCTCCTGAAGCCGCCCGGGGCGCTCCAGCACCGCCGAACGCAGGGTGCCGTCGGGGTTCCAGCCGATGCGCCAGCCAGCCGGGTAGATCTCGGTCTTCCAGGCGGCGTCGGCCTCGGCCTGGGTGATCTGCCCGTCCTCCACCATGCGGCCCAGCAGGTCCTTCATCAGGGGGCGGTACCCCTTGAAGTCCTTGTAGCGCTTGTTGGGCGCGGGAACCAGGGTGGTGAGGTACACGCTTTCCGCGAGGTTGAGTTCGGAGGCGTCTTTCTTGAAGTACGCCCGCGCCGCTGTCCCCGCCCCGATCACGTCGCGTTGCCCGCCGTCGCCCCAGTAGATGACGTTGAGGTAGGCGCTGAGAATCTGGTCCTTGCTGAAATTGCGCTCCAGCTGGTAGGCCAGCACCGCTTCCTTGAACTTGCGCTCGGCGGTGCGCGCGCTTTGCAGGTCGGAAAGCAGCGTGTTTTTAACGACCTGCTGGGTGATGGACGAGCCGCCCTCGAGGTCGTTCCTGAGCACCCCCTTGATCAGCCCGCGCGCGATGCCCTGGTAGTCCACCCCGTGGTGGTCGAAAAACCGGCGGTCCTCGCTGGTCACGATGGCCTTGCGCAGCCAGGGGCTGATCTCGTTCAGCTTCAGCAGGTCGCGGTTCACGCTGCCGCCGCTGCTGAGGCTGGGCGTCAGGGTGCCGACCAGTTCACCCTTGCGGTCATAGACCCGCGTCTGCCCGCTGAGTTCCAGCACGTCGAGGGTCTGCACGCTGGGCAGGTCGCGCCCCCAGGTCCACCACAGGCCGCCCGCGCCCGCCGCTCCCAAGAGCAGAAGCGCGCCCAGGCCAGTAAAAAACCGCATGGCGCTCATGGTAGCGGCCTTTGATGTGACGCCCGGGGGGACGGGTCACGGTCGGCAGGCAGGAAAGGGGGTCGCATCTCACCTGTCAGGGTAGGGGGGCCGGGGGAAAGCGTCATCCGCCCTAAGCATGAGGGGCGGGGGTTGGAGGGGGGTTAAGGCCGGGTCCTGACGCCGAGGCTGGGGAGGGAGGCTTCAGCGCAAGGCACGCCGGACCTTCTCCAGCCTCTCGTCCGTCCGGGCGAGGTCGGGCAGGATGTGGCGCTCCAGCACGGCCAGATTGGCCTCGTCCTCCTCGGGACGGGTGTTGCCGCGCAGGATCATCCGCACGTCCACGGCGAGGTCTTCGAGCACGCGGCGGGTGAAGTAGAAGCCCAGCACATCCGGGTCCAGGGCCACCCGCTGGCCCCGCGCCTCCTCGTAGGCGGGCAGCACCTCGGACAGCCGGGCGTGCAGCATCCACAGGTCGTGCTCGGGCGGGGCGAGCCGGGCCGTCTCCCAGTCGATCAGCCACAGCCCCCCCGCCGCGTCCCGCATCACGTTGCCGCCGTGGGCGTCCGTGTGGCAGACCACGAACCGGTGGGGCCGGGTCCGCGCCGCGCTTTGAAATGTCCGGGCCTGGTGCAGCAGGCGCCCAAGCTCCTCCCGGTGGGGCCGCAGCAGGTCCCGCAGGGCACGCAGGCCGGGATGGTCGCCGGGACCGACTCCCTCCAGCGAGCGCAGGTCGGCCAGCAACCCGGCCTCGAAAGGCAGTCCGAAATCTTCAGGGGGTACGGGCAGGTCACGCACCCGCGCGGTGATCTGCGCCGTCCCGGCGTGCAGCCGCCCCAGCAGCGGCGCGAGTTCCGGGACTGCCGCCGTCCAACTCGCCCCCAGGTTGGCCGCGTCGATCCACTCGTACAGCGCGGCGGCGTGCTCGCCCACCGATGCCAGGTCAGCTCCGGCACGGGTCGGCACCAGCCGGGGCACCCACGTCAGCACTCCCGTCTCCCGCAGGGTCCGCAGCAGCGGCACCTCCGCCCGTACCCGCCCCAGCAGGTCCAGGCCATACGGCGTGTTCGGCAGCACCTTGAGAAACCAGCGACCCTGCGGCCCCTCGGCGCGGTAGGCGGGGGCCGTACCGGCTGGCAGGAAAGTCAGCGTATGCAGCTCCAGGCCGTAGTGTTCGCGCACCGCCCGCAGCAGCGAGGCGTGGGCGATCAAGGGTTCAGCGGCCACCGGCTTTTCCCGACGCGCGGCCCGGCCTCTGCCTCACAGCAGCCGCCCTTCCTCCCCTTCCCCCGGGTCCGGCGCCTGCACCGGCACCCCGCGCGCGTTGAGCGCCTCGCGCAGCATCGGGATGTTCTTCAGGGCGTGGCCCTTGGTCGTGTTCTGAAAGAAGACGTACAGCTCGGACAAATCACCCTCGACCAGCGCGATCTTCTCGGCCCACTCGTCCATCTCGGCGCGGGTGTAGAGGTAGTCGTGGCGCTCGGCCGCACTCTGGCCTTCCCACCAGCTCGCCTTGTTGCGGCCATGCAGCCGCAGGTAACCCACGTCGGTGGTCACGTGGACCTGCGGCTCGGGCATCCCGCCGACCGGGGGATAGTCGGGGCTGACCCAGATCAGGCCGTACTCGGCCATGCCCTCGCGGACCTCCGGCTGGTCCCAGGAGGCGTGCCTCAGCTCGACCGCCAGCTCGTGTCCGGCGAAGCGCTCGGCCAGGCCCAGCAGGTACTTGCGGTTCTCGGCGGTGCGGTGAAAGGAGTACGGAAACTGAGCCAGGTACGCGCCCATCACGCCCGCGTCGCGCAGGGGCTGGGGGCTTTGCAGCATCCGGTCGAAGTCGGCACTCTGCGGGGCGCGGTCGTGGGTAAAGACCTTGTTGAGCTTCACCGCAAAGCGGGTGCGCCCACCCGACTTGCGGGCCATCCCCTCGAAAGCCTTGAGGCCGGGAATCGCGTAAAAGGACGAGTTGAGTTCCACGGCGTCGAAATGCCGGGCGTAGGTGTCCAGGTAGGCGTCTTTTTTCACCCCGTCGTAGATCAGGCCCGGAGCCGTCCACTCGTCGTTGGTGTACCCGCCGCAGCCGATCCAGACTCGCATGAGGCCCAGCGTAGCGCGGCGGCCAGGGGCCAGCCAGCGCGGCTAAAGGCAGGCTCTACGCATGGTCGGGGAGGCGGTTGAGGTTTGCCCAGAAGGCCGTGATGGTATGCATCGCTCCCCGGAACTGCTTGAAGTCCAGCGGCTTGATCACGTAGGCGCTCGCCCCGTGCGCGTAGCAGTCCTGAATGTCGCGCTCCTCGCCGCTGGTGCTGAGCATCACGACCGGGATGGCGCGGGTGGCGGCCTCGCCCCGGATCGCGTCCAGTACGGCCAGCCCGTCCATCTGCGGCATCTTGAGGTCCAGCAAGATCAGGTCGGGGAGGGGGCGGCGCTCCTGCAAGGCGGCCAGCGCCTCGGGACCGCTGCCCGCCACCGTCACTTCGTGGTCGCCGCAGTCCTGAAAGGCGCTGAGGGCCAGCTCCACATCGTGTGGGTTGTCGTCCACCAGGAGAATTCGCCGCCTGCGCACACCCCACCTCCCTGACACCATTCTTACAAGTTCTGGAATATAAAGATTTTATCAAGTCTGGGTCCGCAGGTGTGAGCGGCCCATGTCCACGGCCGCGCTTCAGGGGCGGGCCTGTTCTGCCCGTCCGGATGGCCCCGGCGCCGGAGTACACTGCCTCCCGTGTTGACCAAGCGCATCATCCCCTGCCTGGACGTGCAAAACGGCCGGGTGGTGAAGAACGTCCGGTTTTTCGAGGACCACCGCGACGCGGGCGATCCGCTGACCCTCGCCCAGGCCTACGAGGCCCAGCAGGCCGACGAACTGGTCTTCTACGACATCACCGCCACGCACGAGGGCCGTCATCTCATGCTCGACGTGGCCGCGCGGGTGGCCGAGCAGGTCATGATGCCCTTGACGGTGGGCGGCGGCGTGAACGCGGTGGCCGATTTCCGGCAATTGCTGCTCGCCGGGGCCGACAAGATCAGCGTGAACAGCGGCGCGGTGCGGCGCCCGGACCTGATCCGCGAGGCGTCCGAGCACTTCGGGGCGCAGTGCGTGGTGCTCAGCATCGACGCCAAGCGCCGCCCCGGCGGCCATCCTGACGGCGCAGGCTGGACGGTCCACGTGGGTGGCGGGCGCCAGGACACCGGCCTGGACCTGCTGGCGTGGGCCGAGCAGGGGCAGCGGCTGGGCGCGGGCGAGATCTGCCTGAACGTGATGGACGCCGACGGCACCCGCGCGGGCTTCGACCTGGAAGCCACCCGCGCGGTCGCCCGGGCGGTGGACCTGCCGGTGATCGCCTCGGGGGGGGCCGGGCAGCTGGCCGACTTCCGCGACGTGCTGCGCGGCGGCGACGCGGGCGGGCACGCCGACGCCGCGCTGGCCGCCAGCGTCTTTCACTTCGGGGACCTCACCGTGCCGCAGGTCAAGGCCTACCTGAAAGCCGAGGGGCTGCCCGTGCGCCCCGACTGGAGAGACGCATGACCGCGCCGACGTTGGACACCCTGAAGTTCGGCGAGGATGGCCTGATTCCGGTCGTGACCCAGGACGCCCGCACGGGCGCGGTGCTGATGCAGGCCTACGCCGACCGCGCCGCCGTCGAGCGCACGCTGGGCACCCGCGAGGCGACCTACTACAGCCGCTCGCGCGGCGAACAGTGGGTCAAGGGGGCGACCAGCGGGCATACCCAGCGTGTCGTGGCTGTCCTGGCCGACTGCGACGGCGACAGCCTGCTGTACCGGGTCGAGCAGAGCGGCCCGGCCTGCCACACCGGGGCGTACTCCTGCTTTCACCAGCCGCTGCTGGAAGAAAGCGTGCCCGCCGCCGGGCTGGACGGCACCCTCGAGCGGGTGTATGCCACCATCACCGAGCGGCTCGCCACCCTGCCGGAGGGCAGCTACGTGGCGCGGCTGCACGCCGGGGGCCTCGACCGCGTGCTGAAAAAGATCAGCGAGGAGGCGGGCGAGGTGCTGCTCGCCGCCAAGAACGGCGACCGCGCCGAACTCGCCACCGAGGCCGCCGACCTGCTGTTTCACACCCTCTTCGCGCTGGCCGAGGTCGGCGTTTCGCCCGCCGACGTGGCCGCTGTGTTGCGGGGGCGCGAGGGCCGCAGCGGCCTGAAGGGGCCGAAAGAAGCGGGCTGACCGGCGTCAATCCACCCGCAGTTCGTTCTGGGGCGCCCCGGCGCGGTCCGCCACGATGGCCGCCGCGACCACATCCGGCGAAATCGCTCCGCGCGGGGCGCGGCCCACCGAGGCCCACAGCCCGGTGTCCACGGCGGGGGGCAGCACCAGCGTGATCCCCACGCCCCGGGCCTCCAGCCGGGCGACCTCGGCGGCTCCCCTCAGGGCGGCCTTGCTCGCCGCGTACTGCGAAAATCCCCGCGCGGTGACGAGTTCGGGCCGCGCGCCCAGCAGGTAGACGCGCCCGCCCGCGTTCAGGCGCCCCAGCCCGTGCTTGAGCACCCACAGCGCCCCGAAATAGTTGGCGTTCCACACCTCGCGCGCGGCGGCTGCGCCGACTTCGGCCAGCGGGGCGGGGCGCACGGCCCCGGCGGCGTACACCAGCGTATCGAGGCCCGAGAGGCCCTCCAGCAGCGCCCGGACATGGCTCTCGTAGGCGAGGTCGGCGGCCCTGGCTCCGGCCCCCAGCTCGGCCGCCAGCGCCTCCAGACGGCCCGCGTCGCGGCCACTGAGGGTCAGCCGCGCCCCCGACGCCGCGAAGGCCCGCGCGGTGGCCGCGCCGATCCCTCCCGTCGCTCCCACGATCAGCGTGTGCATGAACGGCAGCAAAGCACGCGGGGGGCCGGGGCACGGTACGCTCCGGCACATGCCGCCTCCCCCCGTCACCGCCCCCAAAGCCCAGTGGCGGGCCTGGGCGCGGGAGGTCCGGGCGAGGCTACCCGACCGCTCCGCCGAGGTCACCCGGCACCTGTCGGCCTTTCTCCACGCCCGGGGCGCGCGGCGGGTCCTGGCCTACCGCGCCCTGCCGGGAGAACCGGACCTGACCGGGCTGGCGGGAGAGTTCGATCTGTTCACCTCCCGCGCCCGCTTCCGGCCCGCGCCGCACCTCACCCTGCACCCCTGGCACACCGCGAGCGAGGTGAGCCGTTTCGGGGCGCTCCAGCCCCCCGCCGACGCGCCGCGCGTGGCGCTGGAGACGCTCGACGCCGTGCTGCTGCCGGCGCTGGCCTTCGACCGCCGGGGCGTGCGGCTGGGCTACGGGGGCGGCTTTTACGACCGCCTGCTGCCGGACTTCGCCGGACTGACGGTCGGCGTGGTGTGGGACGCGCTGCGGGTGGCCAAGCTGCCGCAAGAAGACCACGACCTGCGGGCCAGCTTCCTGGCGACCGAGACGGGCGTGCGGCCCACGGCGCCCTGAGCCGCCTGGGCGGCGCGCCCCCTCAGTCTTCCACCCGCAGCGGCCAGGCCTCCTCGGGCCGGTACAGGCCGCCGGGGCCGGGCTTGCGCAGCCGCCAGACCTCGCGGGCGGTGAAGGTGAGAGGCCGCGCTTCCAGGTCGGCGAACTCGGCCCGCGCGGCGTCCAGCACGGCTCCCAGGTTCTCCCCGCGCCGCCGCAGCGCGAGCGTGAGGTGGGGGGTCATCGCCGGTCCCTCGTACCCGAAGCGCGCGGCAGGTTCCAGCGCTTCCAGCAGCCGCAGGTGCAGGGCCACCACGTCCGGTGAGTCCACCGCCAGATACACGGCCCGGCCCCCCGCGAAGACCCGCGCCCCCCCGACCCGCAGGGCCAGGGGCGCACTCCCGGCCACGACCGCCCGCGCGGCCGGCACCCAGCCCAGGTCCGCGCCCAGGCCGCTGCGGGCCTTGACGGTCACGTGCGGGGCGCTCTCGCGCCGCCCCAGCCGCGCGCGGAAGGCGTCCACCCGCGCTCCCAGGTCGGGCGGCGGCAGCACCCCCAGCAGGAAAGAGGCGTGCGCGTGCGCGTTTTTCGGCCCATTCATGCCCCAGCCTAGCGGGCTACACGTCCGGGCGGCCGGGACACGTCAGGCGGCCCTCCGGTACAGTTTGGGCGTGACCCCGACGACCGAAACGCCGCTGAAGCGGACGCCCCTGCACGCCGCGCACCTGCGGGCGGGTGCCCGTATGGTTCCCTTCGGGGGCTGGGACATGCCCGTGCAGTACGCGGGCGTCAAGGCCGAGCACGAGGCCGTCCGCACCCGCGCCGGGATGTTCGACGTGTCGCACATGGGCGAGTTCCGCGTGACCGGGCCAGACGCCGAGGCTTTCCTCCAGCGCGTGACCACCAACGACGTGACCAAACTGAGGCCCGGCCGCGCCCAGTACAACTGGCTCCCCAACGACGCGGGCGGCCTGGTGGACGACATCTACGTCTACCGGGTGGCCGACACCGAGTTCCTGCTCGTCGTGAACGCCTCCAACATCGAAAAGGACTGGGCGCACCTCCAGGCACACGCGGCCGGTTCGGAGGTGCAGCTCTCCGACGAATCGGGAGACTGGGGATTGATCGCCGTCCAGGGGCCCGAGGCCGGGGCCCTGCTGCAACCCCATACCGACGTGGACCTGGGCGCGAAGAAGAAGAACGCCTTTTTCTCCGGCACCCTGCTGGAGTTCCCGGTCCTGTTCGCCCGCACCGGCTACACCGGGGAAGACGGCTTCGAGGTTTTCGTGAAGGCCGGGGACGCCGAGGCGCTGTGGGACCGCCTCGTCGCGGTCGGCCTGACCCCGGCGGGCCTGGGCGCCCGCGACACCCTGCGGCTGGAGGCGGGCTTTCCGCTGTACGGCCACGAGTTTGCCGAGGACCTCCACCCCCTCGCCAGCACGTATGCCTGGGTGGTCAAGGACAAGGAGCACGTGGGCCGCGCCGCGATCCAGGCCGCGCCCCCGGTGCGCCTGATCGGCCTCGCGCTTGACCGGGTACCGGTGCGCGAGGGCTACCCGGTGCTGCTGGGCGGCGAGACGGTCGGCCACGTCACCAGCGGCAGCAGCAGCCCCACGCTGGGCCACCCCATCGCCATGGCGCTGGTCCGCGCCGACGCGGCGAGTGCGGACGCCTACGAGGTCGAGGTGCGCGGCAAGGCGCATCCGGCGCGGCGAATGGACCTGCCCTTTTACAAGAGGTAGGCCGGGTGTGGTCAAAAGCCCGCGCAGCGCAGCACCCCACCCCCCAAATCCCACACATCACCCTGGCACGACATAGGAGAATCAACCCCATGCAGACTCCCCCCGAACTGAAATACGCCGCTTCCCACGAATGGCTCGCCGGGGACGGCACGGTCGGCATCAGCGACTTCGCGCAAGACCAGCTGGGCGACGTGGTGTACGTGGAACTGCCCGAGGTGGGGCGCGTCGTCACGGCGGGCGAGACGGTCGCCGTGGTCGAGAGCGTCAAGACCGCCTCCGACATCTACGCCCCCGCCAGCGGCACGGTCACGGCCGTCAACGAGGCCCTGTCCGGCACGCCTGAACTGGTCAACAGCGGCCCTTACGAGGACGGCTGGCTGTTCAAGCTCGACGTGACCGAGGAAAGCGGCGACCTGATGGACGCCGGGGCGTACGCGGCCGCCAACACCTGAGCCGTGGTCGGCCCCCAGCGGTCAGCTGTTCAGCCCCTGGCGCTGAAGGCCGGCCGCTGAAGCCTGATCTCTTCTTTCCCCAAGGAGAACCCATGCGATCCCCCCAGTCCCGTCCCCTCCGTGAACTGCTCCAGACCGACGATTTCACCCGCCGCCACATCGGCCCCTCGGAGGCGGAACAGGCCGAGATGCTCGCGGCGCTGAATGTGACCACCCTGGACCAACTGACCGAAAGCACCCTGCCCGAGAGCATCCGTTTCGGGGGCGAACTTAACGTGGGTGGCCCCGTCACCGAGGCGCAGGCGCTCGCGGACCTGAAGGCCGCCGCGCAGAAAAACCGGGTCTTCCGTTCCTATATCGGCATGGGGTACCACGGAACCCTGACGCCCAACGTCGTCCTGCGGAACATGCTGGAAAACCCCGGCTGGTACACCGCCTACACGCCCTACCAGGCCGAGATCTCCCAGGGCCGCCTGGAGATGCTGCTGAACTTCCAGCAGACCGTGATGGATCTGACCGGGATGCCCGTGTCCAACGCTTCTTTGCTCGACGAGGCGACCGCCGCCGCCGAGGCGATGACGCTGGCCAAGCGCCAGGCCAAGAGCAAGGGCAACGTCTTTTACGTGGCCGACGACGTGCATCCGCAGACGCTGGACGTGGTCCGCACCCGCGCCGAGTACTTCGGGTACGAGGTCGTCACGGGCGCCGCGAATGGGGAGCTGCCGGAAGGCACCTTCGCCGCGCTGGTGCAGTCGCCCGGCACCCACGGCGACCTGCACGACCTCTCGCCGGTGGCGGAGCGGGTCCACGCCGGGCAGGGCGCCCTGATCGTGGCGACCGACCTGTTGGCCTGCGCCCTGGTGACCCCCCCCGGCGAGCAGGGCGCCGATATCGTGATCGGCAGCGCCCAGCGCTTCGGCGTGCCGATGGGCTTCGGCGGGCCGCACGCGGCGTTCCTGGCCTGCCGCAGCGAGTACCAGCGCTCCATGCCGGGCCGCGTCATCGGCGTGAGCAAGGACGGGCGCGGCAAGACGGCCCTGCGCATGGCGATGCAGACCCGTGAGCAACACATCCGCCGCGAGAAGGCGACCTCCAACATCTGCACCGCGCAGGCGCTGCTGGCGAACATGGCCGCCGCCTACGCCGTGTACCACGGGCCAGAGGGCATCCGGACGATTGCCGAGCGGGTTCACCGGCTGACCGGGATTCTGGCGAAGGGGCTGGCGGATGGTGGCTATCCGCTCAACGAAACTTTCTTCGACACGCTGAGCTTTAAGGCAGATGTGGCATTCATTCAGAAGCGTGCCGAAGCCAGGGGCATCAACTTTCGATACGAAGGCGCAGGATACCTTCCGGACCGCATAGGTATTAGCCTGGATGAGACGACGACTCTTCAGGACGTGGCCGACATCCTTCAGGTGATCACCGGGCAGCAAGTCGATGTGCTCGCCCTCGACGCCGATGCGGTCGGCGGCATCCCCGCCGAGCTGGGGCGCACTTCCGAATACCTCACCCACCCCGTCTTCAACACGCACCACTCCGAGCACGCCATGCTGCGCTACCTCAAGGCGCTGGAGAACAAGGACTACAGCCTCGTCCACGGCATGATCCCGCTGGGCAGCTGCACCATGAAGCTCAATGCCACCGCCGAGATGATTCCGGTCACCTGGCCCGAGTTCGGCGGGCTGCATCCCTTCGCGCCCGCCGATCAGACCGAGGGCTACGCGCAGATGCTCGGGGAGCTGGAAGCGTGGCTGGCCGACATCACCGGGTACGACGCGGTTTCCTTGCAGCCCAACAGCGGGGCGCAGGGCGAATACGCGGGCCTGCTCGCCATTCGCAAGTACCACGAGAGCCGGAATGAAGCGCACCGCAGCGTCTGCCTGATTCCGGCCAGCGCGCACGGCACCAACCCCGCCAGCGCCGCCATGCTGGGCATGCAGGTCGTGGTGGTGAAGACCGACGAGAGCGGCAACATCGACCTGAACGACCTGCGGGCGAAGGCCGAGGCGCACTCGGCCAACCTGGGCGCCCTGATGATCACGTACCCCAGCACCCACGGCGTGTACGAGGAACACGTCACCGAGGTCTGCGAGGTTATCCACGCGCACGGCGGACAGGTGTATCTCGACGGCGCCAACATGAACGCGATGGTGGGCCTCGCCAAGCCCGGATTGATCGGCTCGGACGTGTCGCACCTCAACCTGCACAAGACCTTCGCCATCCCCCACGGCGGCGGCGGGCCGGGCATGGGGCCGATCGGGGTCAAGGCGCACCTCGCGCCCTTCTTGCCCAACCACGAGGTTCGCCCGGTCAGCGAGAGCCGCACCGGGGCCGTCAGCGCCGCGCCCTACGGCAGCGCGAGCATCCTGCCCATCAGCTACCTGTATATCCGGCTGCTGGGGCCTGCCGGGCTGAAAAAGGCCACCCAGGTCGCCCTGCTGAACGCCAACTACATCGCCCGCCAGCTCGGCGGCGCGTACCCCGTGCTGTACACCGGCCGTCACGAGCGGGTGGCGCACGAGTGCATCCTCGACATCCGGCCCCTCAAGCAGGCTTCGGGCATCACCGAGGAAGACATCGCCAAGCGGCTGATGGACTACGGCTTCCACGCCCCCACCATGAGCTTTCCGGTGCCCGGCACCCTGATGATCGAGCCGACCGAGAGCGAGCCGAAAGCCGAACTCGACCGCTTTGTGGAAGCGATGCTGGAGATCCGCCGCGAGATTCAGGAGGTGCAAGACGGCCTGCTGAAAGCCGAGGACAGCCCGCTGCGGCACGCGCCGCACACCCAGGACGACCTGATGGCGGAAGAGTGGAACCGCGCCTACAGCCGCGAGACGGCCGCTTTCCCCACCCGCGCCCAGCGGACCTGGAAGTACTGGCCCGCCGTGAACCGGGTGGACAACGTGTATGGCGACCGCAACTTCGTGTGCGCGTGCCCGCCGGTGGAGGAGTACGCGGAAGCGTAGACGCCACACGCTGACGGGGCGGACCCAGAGCAGCTCCAGAAGAGGCACAGATGTGGCTCGTTGCCCCGGGCTGCGACACCTCGTTGGGTGGGTCTTGCGCCACCACACGGCCGAACCTGCCCTTCCCCGCTTCTACTCCTCGTCCGGCTCCGTCCTGAGGCCCAGCGCCTGGCGGACGAGCAGGGCCGCCAAACCCAGCCCCAGCAGATGCCCCAGCGGGTGCTGCCCGGCCAGGGCAAAGGCCAGGTCGGCGGCCAGCAGCAGCCCGGCCAGTCCCACGCCGATCAGGGGTACGCGGCTCTGGTGCGGGGTGGCGTACATGGGGGTGCGGGGGTGGGGGTCGGTCATCGCGTCGCGGGCTTCCGCGTAGCGGATCAGGGTCAGCACCCCGTACACCAGCAGCAGTCCGGCCAGCAAGATCAGCGCCAGCCCCGGATAGCGCCCGGCGCCCGCGTAGTCCAGCGCCCCCAGCGCGAAATGCCACAGCGAGGTCAGCAGGGCCAGCAGCGCCAGGCCCAGCGTGGCGGGCGTGCTGTACGTCGGGGGCGCACCAAGCGGAGGCATAGGGAACACGCCCACGGTACCCCTTCTCGCGGGCCGCAACCGTGGGAACCAGACCGGGGTTCCAGCAGGCGGCGCAGCTGGCCACCGCGCCAACCTGCGCCCAGCGCGGTCCGGGCGACCACCCGCAAAAAACCACGTCACAGACGCTCTTTCCAGGACTTGGCACCAGGGGCCGGGGAGGCGTACACTGGCGCTCTACCGTTGCGCCCGGCAACGCGGGCAGGGGGTGAGGACCAACGTGGGAACCAAGGAGGATGTGCGTGCGCGCCTGAATATCGCGGACGTGGTGGGCGAACACGTGCGCCTCTCCCCCGCCGGCAAGGGCCGCCTCAAGGGCCTGTGCCCCTTTCACAAGGAGAAGAGTCCGTCCTTTCAGGTGGACACCGAGCAGGGCTATTTCTACTGCTTCGGCTGCAAGGCGGGCGGCGACGTGTTCAGTTTCGTGCAGCGCGTCGAGAACCTCAGCTTTGGGGACGCCTTGCGCCAGCTCGCGGACAAGGCGGGCGTGCAGGTCGAGGCCAAGTACGGCGAACGCAGCAGCCGCGACCTCTACGACGTGAACGCCTTCGCGCTGACGTATTTCCGCGAGCACCTGCCCGGCCCCGCCCTGGACTACCTGCGGCGCCGGGGCCTCAGCGACGCGACCACCGAAGCCTTTGAACTGGGCTACGCGCCCGAGGGCTGGGACGGCCTGCTCAAACGCGCCCGCGCCCGCAACCTCACCGAACGGCAGCTGCTGGAAGCCGGGCTGCTGATCGAGAACCCCGAGTCGGGCCGGGTCTACGACCGCTTCCGGGGACGGGTAATGTTCCCGATCCGCGACCACCTGGGCCGCCTGGTGGGCTTCGGGGGCCGGGTGCTGGACGACAGCAAACCCAAGTACCTCAACACGCCGGAAACCGAGGCCTTCAAGAAGGGCGAACTGCTGTACGGGCTGGACAAGGCGCGCGGCAGCCTGGGCGGCGGCAGCGAGCTGATCGTGGTCGAGGGCTACATGGACGTGATCACCATGCACCAGCACGGGTTCACCGGCGCGGTGGCGAGCCTGGGCACGGCGCTGACCGCCGAGCACGCGACCCTGCTCGAACGCCTGGGGGTCACCCGGCTGGCGCTGATGTTCGACAACGACGAGGCGGGGCGCAGGGCCACCCTGACCGGCCTCGATCAGGTGATCGGCAGCCGCTTCGAGGTGACGGCCCACACCCTCGCCGGGGGCAAGGACGCCGCCGACGCCCTGCTGGACCTCGGCCCCCCCGCCATCGAACAGGCGCTGGGAACAGGCCTCCAGGAGGTCGAGATCCGCTTCCAGAACGCCGTCGCCAAATACGATCCGGCGACGCCTGACGGCAAGCGCAGCATCCTGCTGGAGCTGCTGCCGCGCATGATGGTCAACGAATCTCTCGACTACACCAGCTCGCCCGCGCTGAACCTGCGGCGTCTGGTCTCCCAGGAACTCGACATCTCCGAGCAGCGCCTCCGCGAGTGGCTGGAAGGCAAGGCCAAGCGCAAGAGTCTCTCCCCCACCCAGCTTCAGGGCATGTCCAACTCCCGGGGAGAAGAGGACCGTGAACTGGCGCTGCTGCGGCAACTGCTGGTCGATCCCAGCCTGCTTGCCAAACTCGACGGCACCACCCCCTGGCGCAATGAGGCGGTGCGCAAGGTCATGCTCGCCGCCCAGGGCGCCCAAAGCCCCGACGACATTCTGGAGATTTTCCGGGGCCAGCCCGAGGAGCAGCTGCTGATCCGTCTGCTGTTCGAGGGCCGGGACACCGGCGCCATCTCCCGCGACACCAACCAGCTTTACGAACAGCGGGTCGGTGCCTACGCGGCGGCGGCCGTGGACGACATCCAGGCTGGACTGAGCATCGACTCTCTGCGGGCGGAGGTGGACCTCCTCAAGCAGCAGCTGGCCTCGGCCCCCCCACCGGAGCAACTGGGCTACCTCAAGCAGATTCAGGAACTCCAGCGCGCCATTGAGGCGGAGAAACGCGCCCGCCGAGCCAGCGCCTGAGTGATTTCCAGCGGCAATGGTTCCCGGCAGCGCTGGCGGGGCATATCACCACACCTGCGCAGAGACGGTGCAGGGCATGAAAAAAAGCCCCCACCGGGGGGTGGGGGCGGGGGGATGGAGCGGGAGACGAGATTCGAACTCGCGACATCTACCTTGGCAAGGTAGTG
>NZ_JACHFN010000022.1 GCF_014201885.1 Deinococcus budaensis
CGCACACTGACACTCAGGTCCGGCTGCGCGGGGTTGACGATGATGCTCTGGGCGCTGATCTTGGGGGCCGCCGCCGCCGTGCTCACCAGCAGCGCGGCGGGAATCATCAGGAGCTTCTTCATGGGCGCCATGATGCCGGGCAGCGCTAACCGCAGTCTGATGGACGCTCAGGGGCAGGCTTGAGGGACCTCTCACCTCCCCAGCCCTCTGGGCGGCGGTCCACGGGGGGCCGGTCGTGCCGAGGCGCGCGGCCCTGCGGCAGGGGCAGCGGGGAGTCCAGACGCCAGACGGCGGCGCCGACCGCAAACACGCCGCGCTGGCCTTGTCTCTGGTCGCCGGACCTCTCACGCTGCGCCCGCCGGAAACCTGGACCCCGGCCTGCGCCCCAGCAAAAAACCCCGCCGGACGCGGGGTCTTGGCTGGTGCACTCGACTGGATTCGAACCAGTGGCCTGCCCCTTAGGAGGGGGCCGCTCTATCCGACTGAGCTACGAGTGCAAGTCAAGGGCAGCGGCCCGGGGCGCGGACCGTTCGGGAGTATAGCAGCGGGCCGGAGCCGGGAAAACCGGGGCCGTGCGCGTCGGCACAGCCGCTGAGGCGGGGGGGCAAGGACCCCCCTTCCGGTCCCCGCCCCCTCCGGCGCCCGCCTTGGCCTCAGCGGTTCATGATGTGGATGGCCTGCTTGTGGACCGCCTCGGCGGCCTCCAGCACGCTCTCGCCCAGGGTGGGGTGCGCGTGGATGGTCAGGGCGATGTCGGTGGCGGTCGCGGCCATCTCCAGCGCCAGGCTGGCCTCGCCCAGCATGTCGGAGGCGTGCGGCCCCAGGATGTGGACGCCCAGCAGCAGGTCGGTGTCTTTTTCCACGACCATCTTCACGAAACCGTCGGTCTGTTGCAGGGTCATCGCCCGGCCCGAGGCGCTGAAGGGGAAGTTGCCGGTGCGGACCTCGTAGCCCTTTTCCTTCGCCTCGGCCTCGGTGAGGCCCACCCAGGCGAGTTCGGGCGAGGTGTACACCACGCCGGGAATGGCGACGGCGTCCTGCGCGGCGGGCTTCCCGGCGACGACCTCGGCGGCGACCAGGCCTTCTTTCATCGCCTTGTGGGCCAGCATGGGGTTGCTCGCCACGTCCCCGATGGCGTAGATGTGCCCCACGTTGGTGCGCTGCTGGAGGTCCGCCGGGATAAAGCCCCGGTCGGTCACGTGGACGCCCGCCGCCTGCGCGTTCAGGCCGTCGGTGCGCGGGCGGCGGCCCACCGCCACGAGCACGCGGTCGAAGACCTCGACGCGCTTCTCGCCGGTCTTGACGCTTTCCAGCTCGACGTGAATGCCGTCCGGCTTTTTCTCGGCGCGGTTGGCCTTGGTCTCGGTCTCGATGGTGATGCCCTGCTTTTTCATCGCCTTGCCGAACTCGCGCGAGGCGTCGGCGTCGGCGCCGGGAATGATGCCGGGCAGGAACTCGATCACCTTGACCTGCGCGCCGAGGTTGTTGTAGATGTGCGCGAACTCGAAGCCGATCACGCCGCCGCCCACGCACAGCATCCGCGCGGGCACCGGGTCGGGCACGACCAGCGCGCCCGTGGAGTCCACGATGCTCTGCTGGTCCACCTCCAGGCCGGGGATGCGGGCGGGTTCCGAGCCGGTGGCGATGATGATGTTCGCGGCGGTGTAGGTCTGGTCTCCGACCTGCACGGTGTGCGGGTCCACGAAGCTGGCCTGCCCCTTCAGGGAAGTGACCTTGTTGGCCTTGAACAGGCTACCCACGCCGCCCGTCAGCTTCTTGACGATGCCGTCTTTCCAGCCGTTGAGCTTGGGCACGTTGAGCGTCTGCTCGCCGAAGGTCAGGCCGAAATCGGAGGCGTGGCGGGCCGCCGCCATCTGCTCGCCCGCGTGCAGCAGCGCCTTGGTGGGAATGCAGCCCACGTTGAGGCACACGCCGCCCACCGCGTCGCGCTCGGCGCAGGCGACTTTCAGGCCCAGCTGGGCGGCGCGGATCGCGGCGTGGTAGCCGCCCGGACCCGCCCCGATCACGAGGAGGTCAAAATCCATCTGGTTCGTCATGCGGGTAGTCTAACGCGCGCCCGCAAAGGCACCTGTGACGCTCGCCGGAAGTCAGCTATGGCCCATTGACCAGCGTGAATGGTGGATATCAGGCGGGGGCCTCTAACCTTCCAGAAAGTCCGCCACCACCCGGTTGAGCGTCCACCAGCCCTGTGGGGTAGCGCGCAGTCGCTCGCCGTCGAGCGTGAGCAGGCCCCGGCTCAGGTTGCTGGCAATGGCCCCGGCGTAACGCGCCCGCACGTCCAGCCCGCTGCGGCGCGAGAGGTCCGCGAGGTCCACGCCCTCCCGCAGCCGCAGGCCCATGAACAGGGCGTCGGTGACGTACTCCTCGGCGTCGATGGGTTCCGCCTCACCCGCCGCGCCGCTCAGCCAGTCGTGGAGGTGGGGATTGGTCCGGCGCAGGGTCAGCGCGCCTCCTCCTTCCCTCGCCGGGTAGTGGCCCGCCGCCCCTGGGCCTAAACCCAGATAGGTGCGGCCCTCCCAGTAGGCGCGGTTGTGGCGCGACTCCTGGCCGGGGCGGGCGTAGTTGCTGACCTCGTAGCGGGAAAAGCCCAGGGCAGTCAGCAGCGTCTCGGTCTGCTCGAAGCCCCGGCGCTCGTCGTCTTCCTCCACGGTCACGCCCCGGCGGGCGAACTCGGTGCCCGGTTCAATGGTCAGGGTGTAGGCGCTGACATGGCCCACGCCGAGGTCCACCAGCCCGCGAATGTCGTCTTCCAGCGGCTGCCCCGGCACAGCGGTGATCAGGTCGCCGCTGACCCGCACACCCGCACCGACCAGCTCGCGCACGGCCCCCTTGGCCTGCCGGGCATCATGCTGGCGGCCCAGGAACTTCAAGGTGGCGTCGTCGAGGCTCTGCACGCCCACCGAGGCGCGGTCAAAGCCCAGTTCCCGCCACAGCGCCGCCCGCGCGGGGCTGACCGTGCCGGGGTTGATCTCCAGCGTGTTCTCGGCCCGGCCCCAGCCCAGGTGACGGCGGATGCTGCCTGCGAGCGCCGTGATCTCGCTGTCGCGCAGGAAGCTGGGGGTTCCGCCGCCGATATAGACGGTGTCGAGGTCGGCCGCGTACTCACTCGCCAGCCAGGCCGCCTCCTGCTCCACCCGCTCCAGGTAGCGCTCGACCAGCCCGGCCCGCCGGGTCAGCACATGAAAGTCGCAGTACGGGCAGATGGTGGGGCAAAACGGCACGTGGACATAGAGGTGGCGGACGGTGGAGTCGAGGGCGGGGCCGGGCACGGAGCCAGGGTACGCGCTGCGCGGGGGGCGGCGCGCGGCGCAGGTTGCGATTGCCGGGCCGGATTCAGAAGAGGGCTTGCTGGGTCAGGTAGGTCCGCAGAGATTCCGCGTACGGTCGCCGCTCCTCCGGGGCCGTGGTGCGCCGCTCCGGGGTGTGGAGATAGAGGTTGTCATCCACATAACGCGGAAAGACCTGGAGGTGGTAATGCCAGACATCCTGGCCTCCACTGGGTTCATTGTGCTGGCGCGTGGAAGTGCCGTCACATCGGAAGACTGCCTTGAGGGCGAGCGCCACCACGCGGGACACATCATGGATCGCCGCCCCGTAGTGCGCGGGCAGCTCGTACAGGTTCTCGAAGTGCTCGTTGGGCACGATCACGACGTGACCCGGGTTGTTGGGCCACCAGCAGGAGGAGATGAAGGCCGTGACGAGTCCGTTGTGCAGCACGATGTCGTCCGGCTGGGTATACGGGAAAGGACGCGGCTTTCGCCGAACCACGTCGCAGAAGGGACAGTCGTAGTTCTCGGGGGCATGGCGTGACATGGCGTTCACCTCGGCCCGTCCTTACCGCCCGTGCGGCGTGGCGTCCATCCAGGCTTCCAGCGCCGAGCGCACGCCCTCCGGCGCCGCGACGAGCACCGGCACGTCCAGGGCGGCGGCGGCGCTGGCGGGGGCGCACTCGCCCTCGGCTTTCGCCGCGCCCTCCAGGGCGGCTCGCCAGGCCGGAAAGGCGCCTCCCTCCTGGTACGCCGCGCCGCCTGCGTCGAGCTGGCGCTCCGGCACGGTCACGGCGGGTCCCCCGGCCAGGGCGCGCGGGGCGACCACCAGCACGCCGCGCGGCGCCAGCTCGCGCAGGGCCGTCAGCAGGGGCGTCAGGCCGTCGTGGACGAGCAGCCGCACCAGGCCCTTGCCGCCGAGCGCCTCCAGCTGGGCGGGAACGGCGGCCGCGAGGCCAGGCGGCGAGGCGACCAGCCAGCGGTGCCCGCCCGCCCGGCCCTCGAAGTCGGCTTGGACCGAGCCGTACAGGTCCGTCCAGGTGCGCGTGTGGTTCATGGAAGGCAGGATACGGGCCGCGCCGCTCCTCACGGGAGTCTGGTATCAGGAGGGGCCCATGACCAGACTGCTGCTGCTCGCCGCCCTGCTCCTGACGCCCGCCGCCCTCGCCTGCCCGGTCAAGCCCGGCACCGTCGCCAACGGGCTGTTCAAGGACACCCGGAGACTCCCGCCCATCTGCGGTCCCCTCTACCTGACCTTCAAGCAGGCGATGAGCGGCACCAAATGGACCGAGATGTACGCCCTGGACAGCCAGGCGAGCAAGACCCGCACCGCCCAGACCAACGCCATCCTCGCCTCCATCGTGAGAAGCGGCTACCGCAAGGTCCGCGAGCAAAAAGGGCCGCGCAGCCAGGTCTACCTCTTTCAGCGCCGTAAGAACACCATCACGGCGGTGGTGGGCATCTCGGGACCGGTGCATTACCTGGCGCTGGCCGGGCAGTAAGGCCGCCGGGAAGCCGGGGATAAAGGCCGCCCCCCCCGCCCGCTCTTTTCTGCCGCCGCCCGCCGCTTGCTACCCTGCGCCCATGAGAAGACTCCTCGGCCTGGCGCTGGTCGGCTCCGCCCTGCTGGCGTCTTGCGGCGCGGCGCCGCCCCCCCCTGCCTACGACGCCTCGGGGCTGTGGACGGTGGAGTTCGGCCGGCCGGGCGACCCGGACGCCGAGCGCTACATCGCCGCGATCACGATGGCCAACCGGCCCAATCCCGGCGACTTCACGATGACCCTGCTGCCCGAGGTCGGTCTCGGGCCGAAGCTGATGGCCGGCAACACCGTGAAGGGCACGGTCTATTTCCCCAACTTCCCCGGCTCGCCCTTCGTGGGTACCTTCCGGGAGGGCCGCTACGAGGGCAGCCGGACCGACGACGCGGGCGCCCAGACCCTCAAGATGGTCCGGCAGTAACCCGGCCGCGCCCCGCGCCTCCCCGGTTCCGGGCGGGGGCCTCTTGCCCGACCGCGCTTGCCCTAGCGGGCGGCGGGCGCGGCGCTCAGCACGGCGTCCACCGTCTTCAGGGCCACGTCTACCGTCTCGCGGATCAGGCGCGGATCGGCGGCCGTGTCGGTGGGCCGGTGGTAGTTCACGTCCAGGCCCCGGTGAAAGAAGAGGACCGGAACGCCCGCCTGAGCGAACGAGGCGTGGTCGCTGCCGCCGCCGCTGCCCCCCAGCGTGCCCAGCGTGGGCGTCTCCCGCCGCGCCAGGGTGACCAGACCCGCGTCGCCGCCCACGGCCAGCGGATCGGCATTCACGCCCACCATGTCGAAGTTGAACATCGCCCTGAGGCCCCCGACCAGCCGGGCGTTGTCCTTGACAAAGGCGCGCGAGCCGCGCAGGCCGTCTTCCTCGCCGTCGAACAGCACGAAGAAGCTGCGGGCCGCCAGCGGCGTGTTCGCGGCCCGCCGCGCGAGTTCGAGCACCGCCAGCGTGCCGGAAAGGTTGTCGTTCGCGCCGGGCGCGCCCGCCACCGAGTCGAGGTGCCCGCCGAACAGCAGCTCGGGCTGGGTCACGCCGGACTTGAAGGCGACCACGTTCACGCCGCGCACCTCGCCCTCCCGGACGCGCACCGCCAGGGTGACGGGCTGGCCTTCCGGCAGGGCCGCGCCCACCTCGGGCGTGACGCCCAGCACCGGCAACGCCACCGGGTCGCCCAGCGTGCCGCGCAGTTCTCCGGGTTCGTTGTTCACCACGATCAGCCCGGCCGCCCCCGCCGCGCGGGCGCTCCGCGCCTTCTGGGCAAAAGGAATCTGGCCGCGCGCCACGACCGCGATCCGGCCGCGCACGTTCGCCCCGGCAAAGTCCCCGGGCGTGCCCACGCCAGGCACCCGCACCACCGGGGCGGTGACCTCGCCGCCGGGGGTGCCTTGCAGGGCCAGCCCAGAGAGCCGCCGCGCGCCCACCCGCACCTCCGAGCCGAGGTCGTCGAACCGGGGATAGCTGAAGCGCTCGCGCCGGGTGAGGTAGCCCAGGGCGCGCAGCTCGCCTTCCAGGTAGCCGCGCGCCTGCTCGTTGGCCTCGCTGCCGGTCACGCGCGGGCCGAGCTTCAGCACCGCCTCCAGGTTGTTCTCGACGGTCGCCCCCGCCCCGGCCCCCACCAGCAGCCCGCTCAGCAGCCCGCCCCGCACCGCCCGCGCCCAAGGTTTTCGCATGGTTCCAGCAGACCACGCCCGGCGCCGGGGCGCAGGGGGCCGCCCCACAGAGTCGGGCACGCGGGTGGGCCGGGGCAGGGCAAGAGGCCAGGTAGACCGGGAAGCCCCCGGCTGTCAAATACCGGCGTCACGGAATCCGCGCCGGGTGGGCGCTACGGTGCGGCGCTATGCGACGTCTCCTCATCACCGCGCTGGCCGTCCTCGCCGCAGAGGGCGAGGCCGCCACCTATTCCCTTCAGAGGGTCAGCCACTACAACGCCGTTCGCAGTCAGACCGACCGCACGCCGCACATCTCGGCCTGCGGGCCGACCCGCCCCGGCCAGATCGCCCTCTCGCGCGACCTGCTGCGCCAGGTGGGTTGCGGCGCCCGCGTGCGTCTCACGGTGGGGGGCCGCAGCCAGGTCTACGTGGTCAACGACACCATGCACCAGCGCTACCGCCGCACCGCCGACGTGCTGGTCCGGCGGGTCAGCACCGCCCGCAAACTGGGCGTCTCCGCCGGCACCCTGACCGTGCTGCGCAAGGGCCGTCCCTACCGGGGCTAACGGCTCCCCCGCCTGACTGGCCTGAGCGATCTGGAAACGCCCTGCCCGTCACACTCGTCCCACCTCCTCAGGCAAGGACCCCCAGGCTGGCGGGGGCGCGCGCGCCGCCCCGCCCTCCCGCCTTGGCCCCGGCGGTGGAGGGAGGCGTCCACCTTCTCAAAAACGGACGCGCCAGCGGGTCCCGGCGCCGGACTGGTTCGCGTCCAGTCACCCGCACAGCTGTGGAAGGGGGCGGCATGAAGGTCGCCCCCCCCCCGGCCTGGCGGAGACCGGCTGCGCAGAGGCGGCGTATCCGGCCCCCTCTGCGCAAGCCAAAAAAAGCCCCCGTCTGTGACGGGGAAGGGGGGTGGCGCACCCTGTAGGACTCGAACCTACGACCGACCGCTTAGAAGGCGGTTGCTCTATCCAGCTGAGCTAAGGGTGCAAGGCGAAAGCTCCCGCCGGGGGAGGGAGCCTTCGTGGGTCTGGAGCGGGATCACGGATTCGAACCGAGGCCAGAAGCTTGGAAGGCTGCTGTGCTACCACTACACCAATCCCGCCAGAAAACCGCGCGCGCGCGTGTCCCCCCTGTGGTGCGGAGGGTGGTCGAGGCGACTGGATTCGAACCAGCGACCCCTTGGTCCCAAACCAAGTGCGCTACCAGCCTGCGCTACGCCTCGTCTCCCGCCTGCGCGCGGGCCGCATGATAGCAGAGGCGGGGGCCGGGTGTGCAGGGGGGCGGAGCAGGCCGCTGACCCGCACCGGGGGCGTATCATGCGGGACTGTGAACGCGGCGGGGCGGGTCAGGACCTATCTGGAGCTGGTGAAGTTCGAGCACACGGTGTTCGCCTTGCCCTTTGCCTACGCGGGCATGCTGCTGGCAAGCTTCCAGGCCAACGGAACCGGCTGGCCCGGCCTGGGCGTGGTGCTGTGGGTCACGGTGGCGATGGCCTCGGCGCGCACCGCCGCGATGGGCGCCAACCGGGTGATCGACCGCCTGATCGACGCGCGCAATCCGCGCACGGCGGGCCGGGAGGTGCCCAGCGGCAAGGTCAGCCCCGCGCAGGCCTGGGCGCTGGTGGGCGTCAGCCTGGCGGTCATGGCCTTTGCGGCGGCCCAACTGAACCCGCTGTGCCTGCTGCTGCTGCCGCTGGCGGTGGTCTTTCTGATCGGCTACCCCTACACCAAGCGCTACACCTGGCTGTGCCACGCCTGGCTGGGCGTCACCGACGGGGCGGCGGCGGCGGGCGGCTGGATCGCGGTGACGGGCGAGTTCGCCCCCGGCGCGTGGCTGCTGTGGGCGGCGGTGATCTTCTGGATGATCGGCCTGGACGTGATCTACGCCACGCTGGACTACCGCTTCGACCTCGCGAACGGGATCAAGAGCATTCCGGCCCGCTTCGGTATTCCGCGCGCCCTGCGCCTCGCGGCCTGGAGCCACGCCCTGACCTTCGCGCTGCTGCTGGCGGTGGGGGTGGCCACGGGCGCGAGCTTCTGGTATTACCTCGCGGCGCTGGCGATGGGCGCCATCTTGCTGTACGAGCACCGCATCGTGAACCCCCAGGATCTGGGGCGCGTCAACGTCGCCTTTTTCGACGCGAACATGTGGCTGGCCCTCACCATGCTGGCGGGCGTGGTGCTGGACGTGACGTGGCGCACCCTGACCTGACCCCCGGAGAGCGGACTCCTGAGGAGCGCGAAGCCGCCTCGCGGGCGCTGGTTCCTCCCCGGGCGGCGCGGGCCTTTGCCGACGGCGACGAATGGGCGGCCCTCACGGAGCTGCGGCGGGCGCGTGACCTCCACCCCCCCGGAAGCGTGCCCTGGGCGGTGCTGGAGCGGCTCGGCGGCTTCGTGCTGATTCACCTGCTGCGCGAGGTGGAAGGCACCTTCGCGCTGGAACGCGCCGACCCGGTGCTCGACGCGGCCGGGCACCCCCGCCCCACCCTGGTCTGGCTGGAAGACGCGGCGCCGCCGGGTACGGCTGGGTAAACCGCCTCCGCTCCCCCCTGTTCGGCCCCCCGGCGGCCCATGCCCTAGAATCACCCCGATGCGCGACCTGAGGGGAGAACAGCCGTGACGCTGGAAAGCTCCGAGACGGAGTTCGCGGCGACCTACGCGGCCCACGCCGCCGAGGGCCTGCTCTACCCCCAGCGCGAGGGCAGCCCCCTGCTGGAGTTCGCGTCGGGCGGCCGGGTGCTGTACCTCTTCGACCGCACCGGCCCCTACAACGGCCGCCCCGGCCCCGCCCGGGTGGTCGTCCACGGGGTGCTCGACCTGCCTGCCACCCGGTTGCTCGGCCCGGCGGAGGCCAGTGGGGCGGCGGAGACGCTCAGCGTGGTGGGCGTCTCGGGCGTGGAGGGCGTGGGCCGGGTCCAGAGCGCCAGCCGCCGGGTCTGGGTCGTGCAGGCGCGGCTGCCGCTGGTGCTGGCCGCCTTCGAGCCGCTGCCCGCCGCGCAGCCGGGAGACTGGGTCGCTTTCCGGACCCTTCCGCCGCTGCACGGCTTTGTGGCGCCCGGTTCCTGACGGCCGCCGGGGCGCCGGGCCGCGCTCCTCCGCACCCGCCCATGTGAGCGGAATGGGACTTTACTTAAGTCGGCGGCGCAGGTCATACTGTCCTCATCCCCTCATGCCTGAGCTGCTCCTGCCCTTGCCCATCCACCCACCTGCCGCCCAGCTCGCGTGCCTGGTGATGGCCGATCTGGTGGGCAGCACCCGGCTGGCGCACGGGCTGCGGCTCGAGCACTACGCCACCCTGATGACCGAGTTCGTGCAGTTGCTGATCCTGAGTTTCGAGGTGCGCGGCGGGCAGGTCTTGCAGCACCAGGGCGACGCCGTGCTGGCGCTGTGGCCCAGCTCCCAGACCTCGCAGGCGGTCCTGGCGGCGCTGGAAGCCCACGAACGGGTCGCGCGGCTGGGGCTTGCCGCCGCGCTGGGGCTGCGGCTGGAGCTGCGGGCCGGGGTCGCGGCGGGTCCGGTGGTGACCGGGCCGGTCGGCGGCCAGCCCAGCGCCTACGGCCTGCCGGTCAACTATGCCCGGCGCCTGTGTGACGCCGCCGCCCCGGGTGAGACGCTGGTGTGCGACACCGCCGCCCGGCACCTCGGCCCGGCGGTGGTGGGGGTGCCCCGGCCGCTGCCGTCCCTGCGCGGCTTTCCGGCCGCCTGTCAGGCCTACGCGGCGCGGCTGCCCGCTGCGCTGCCGCCGGGGCGCATGAAAACAGGTTAAGCGGTCGGGGGGCCTTCTCATGAGAACGCTCCCTAGACTGGCCGCATGGAACGCAAGCCGCTGGTCCTCGTGATCGAGGATGAAAAAGATATTGCCCGTTTTATAGAACTCGAACTGGCCGCCGAGGGCTACGCGACCGAGGTCGCCTTCGACGGCGTGACCGGCCTGAGCAAGTTCCGCGAGGTCAACCCCGACTTGGTGATTCTGGACCTGATGCTGCCGGTGCTCGATGGCCTGGAGGTCGCCCGGCGCATCCGCAAGACCAGCAACACGCCCATCATCATTCTGACGGCCAAGGACGGGATTCAGGACAAGGTCGAGGGCCTGGACTCGGGCGCCGACGACTACCTGATCAAGCCCTTTTCCATCGAGGAGCTGCTGGCCCGGGTGCGCGCGCACCTGCGCCGGGTCAATCCGGCGGTGACCGGCGAGGTGCGGGTGGCCGACCTGGTGATGAACCTCGACGGGCGCGAGATTTTCCGGGGCGGACGGCGGGTCGAGCTGTCCGCCAAGGAGTTCGAGCTGCTGGAACTGCTGGCCCGCAACCCCGGCAAGGTCTTTTCGCGCTTCGAGATCGAGGAGAAGGTCTGGCCCGAGTACACCGGCGGCAGCAACGTGGTGGACGTCTACATCGGCTACCTGCGCCGCAAGCTCGAGGAGGGCGGCGAGCGGCGGCTGATCCACACCGTGCGCGGCGTCGGGTACGTGCTGCGCGAGGAATAGCGCCCCGCTGGGCGTCCGCAGGGGCGGGGGCCGCAGAGGCCAGACGGTACACTGCCGGGCGTGACAGGATTTCCTGAGCCGCCCGGCGTTGGCGCCGCTGGTGGGCCGAGCGGCGCCCCACGCGCCGAGGTGGGGCCGTGACGCTGCGCTGGCGCCTGACGCTGTTCTATACCGGTTTGCTGGCCGTGCTGCTGACCGCCGTGTCGGTCGCGGCGCTGGTCACCATTCGCAGCAGCCTGCTGAGCAACCTCAACCGCGAGCTGAACCAGTCGTACCTGCTGCTGACCGAGACGCTGCCCAGCCTGAACCTCAAAGCACCCAGCACCGACGAGGAGCGGGACGCGGCGGGCGTGCTGCCGCTGGCGCGCTACCTCTTTCCCAACGACGCGATCCAGATCGACGAGCTGCCCACCTACGACTTTCCCACGCTGGCCCAGCAGCTCGAGGAGGCGCCCACCCCGGACGCGCGTGAGCAGGTGCTGGCTTTTGTGCGCGGCCTGGGCAGCGACCCGCAGAACCGCGAATCCATCGGCATGGACCGCGGCTCGCTGATCAGCCTCACGGACGCGGAACTCACCCGGCTGATCGAGTCGCCCGACGGGCGCATCTACATCCAGCGCGACGTGCGCGACCCCTACAGCACGCAAAGCGCGCCGCACCACTTTCTGGTGACCCTGGGCGCGCTGCAACTTGACCCCAGCGCGCCGCCCAACCTGGCGGTCGCCTATATCGGCCGCAAGCTCGAAGGCAACCTGTACACCCAGGCGCAGCTTCAGCGGGTGCTGCTCGCGCTGTGTCTGGCGGGCTTGCTGACGGCGGGCGCGGGCGCCTACCTGCTGGCCGGGCAGGCGCTGCGGCCCTTGCGGCAGGTGCAGCGGGCGGCCGAGAGCATCGGCGGGCAGAACCTGGCCGAGCGGGTCCCCGAGCCGCAGACCGGCGACGAGGTGCAGGCGCTGGCGCAGGCCCTCAACGCGATGCTGGGGCGCCTGGAGGGCAGCTTCGAGGCCCAGCGCCGATTTACCAGCGACGCCAGCCACGAGCTGCGGACCCCGGTCACGGCGATCAGCGGGCACGCCTCGTACCTGCTGCGGCGCACCCAGCCCAACGAGCAGCAGCGCGAGAGCCTGGACATCATCCGTTCGGAGTCCGAGCGCCTCACCAACCTGATTGCCAGCCTGCTGCAACTGGCCCGCTCGGACAGCGGGGCGCTGGCCCTGACCCGCCAGCCGGTCCTCTCCGGCCCCTTTCTGAGCGAGGTGACGCGTGAACTCGCCCCGCTCGCGCAGGCGCAGGGGACCCGGCTCACGGCGGGCGGCGAGGAGCTGGCTTTTGAGGGCGACCCCGACCGCCTCAAGCAGGTCCTGATCAACCTGGTCGGCAACGCCCTCAAGGCGGGCGCGAAAAACATCACCCTCACCAGTCAGCCGCAAGGGGGCGGGCGCGAGGTCCGCCTGAGCGTGCACGACGACGGCCCCGGCATTCCGCCCGAGCATCTCGCGCGGCTTTTCGACCGCTTCTACCGGGTCGAGGACAGCCGCAGCCGTGATCAGGGCGGCGCGGGCCTGGGCCTGAGCATCGCCAAGGGCATCGTGGACGCCCACGGCGGGCGCATCTGGCTGGAAAGCGAGGTCGGGAAAGGCACCACCGCGCACGTGCAGCTGCCGATCGGGAACATTGCTGATCTGGACGAGGAGGACGTGCCGTGAAGATGGAAGGCACACGGCGCAGAGTCGGCCCGGGAACAGGTGTTCTCCTCACGCCATGACCTTCAATCCAGGCTTGAACCGCGTCACCATCGCCAACTTCGGGGGCCTACCGGACGGTATGGCGGGAACGTTGGCCCATGAATGGCTGGCGACCTGGAGCATCGCCCCGCAGATGCAGGCCGAGCTGCCTCTCTGCGACCTTCCCCGCATTCCCTCCTCCGGCAAGCTGGACATCGCGCGACTCACGCTGGAGCGGCTACCCCGGCAGCTCCTCGGGCATGGACGTACCCGGGGCCTTTCCGGTCTTGTCCGGGCCTGTGGGCTGGAGGTCCACGCCCGGAAGATGCAGGCTTGCGGCGTCTATCCAGTCGCCCTCAATGCCGCCCTGGAGCGCGGGGACCCTGGAACCGCCGCCTTCGCCGAACGCCTGGGAATCGCGCTGGCCGCCACCGTGGCGACCCTGAAGCTGGCGCCCCCCGAAAGCCGTGCGGCCCGCCCGGAATGGCCGGAGGCGCACTGGGAACGCTGGCGGCAGGTCAACCGCATCGTCTTGGGAGGAGGCGTGCTGAGCGGCACGCTGGGGCAGCAGCTCTTTTCCACCGCCTGCGAGTGGCTGCCCCGCCTGGGCGCGGCCGACGTGCGGCTGCATCTGTTTGCACAGCCGCGTCACCTGATGCTCCACGGCGCCGCGAGGCACTACCGGGACGGGCCGGTCCTGGTGCTGGACGCCGGACACACCGCCATCAAACGGGCCTGGGTGGAGGTGTCGGGCGGAGAGGTGAGAGAGCTGCGGCCCGCGCCTCTGCTGCCGACTCCGTACGGGATCAGTGACGGCCAGCAGCTTCTGGATTTTCTGGCCGAGGCCCTGCTGGAGACCCTCGCGGGGCACGGTCAGGTGGAGCAGGTGGCTGTCAGCCTGTCGGCCCATCTGGACCGGGGGGGAAGTGTCGATCCGCAAGCGGCAACCAGCAGTTTTTACGGCTCGCTGGCCGGGCTCGCTCTGGAAGATGTTCTGCGCGAGCGGCTGAGCACCAGACTGGGCTTCTCCTGCCGGGTCAGGGTGATGCATGAGGGGCAGGCGGCGGTTCACGGCCTGCCCCATATGGACGCGGCGCTGCTGCTGGGAACTTCCGTGGGAGGCGCGTTGCAGGAGACAGAAAGTTAGAACCTTACCCCCCATCCCGGAAGAAGCCACGTGGGCGAGTGACACCGACCATGTTCTCAGGGCTGCCGCCGGGCCGTCCCGAAGGCAGGCGCAGGCGCACAATGGGGGCGTGACCGCGCGCGCGTCAGGAGGCGTCATGAACCCATCGACAGCCGTTTCCCCGGCCCGGCCGATTCCCCGGCCGATGGTCTGCCTGCGCCCGGTGGCGGTGCGGGTTCCCTCCGGCGGTTCTCTGCTGACGCGAGGAGGGCTAGGGCCTGCTAGGCACCGGCCGGGCGTGCCCAGGACACCGGACTTTTCCCGCAGGTGAGGGTCTCCCCTCCCCCAAAGGAGAGCTATGAGCGAGCAGCCGTTTGTGGGGCGGGAGCGCGAGCTGGGGCAACTGGAGGGGTTCCTGGGGCGCGCCCTGCTGGGGCAGGGGCAGGTGTGCTTCGTCACGGGCGAGGCGGGCAGCGGCAAGACCATGCTGGTGCAGGCCTTCGCCCAGCGGGCCCAGGACCACGACGAACACCTGGCGGTCGCCTCCGGCAACTGCAACGCCCAGAGCGGGGTGGGCGATCCCTACCTGCCCTTCCGCGAGCTTCTGGCGGCCCTGATCGGGGTGACCGGGCGCGCGGCGGAGGGAGGAGACCCCCCGGCCGGGAGCCGTCTGCGGCACTGGCTGGTCCGCTCGACCCAGGTGCTGATCGAGGTCGGCCCCGACCTGGTGGGCACCATCATTCCCGGCGGCACGCTGGTCGCCAAGGCGGGCAAGGCGCTTGCCCAGAAGGCCGGGTGGCTGGACGAACTGGAAAAACTCGCCCGGCGCAAGCCCGGCGCCCAGGCCCCCGTCCAGCCCGAGCACCTGCTGGAGCAGTACGCCAACGTCTTGCGGGCGCTCGCGGCGGAGCGGCCCCTGCTGCTGGTGCTGGACGACCTGCACTGGGCGGACGCGGCCTCGGTAGGCCTGCTCTTTCACCTGTCGCGCCGTCTGGAGACGAGTGCGGCGCTGCTGGTCGGGACGTACCGGCCCAACGAGCTGTACCTGCGCGCGGCCGCCGCCGGGCGCCACCCGCTGGAGCCGGTGCTGCTGGAGATCAAGCGGTACGCCGGGGACGTGTGGGTGGACCTGCAAACGGACGAGGCGGGAGGGCGCGACTTCGTGAACCGCCTGCTGGACACCGAGGCCAACCGCCTGGGCGCCGACTTCCGCGAGGCCCTTTTCCGGCACACCGAGGGCCACGCGCTGTTCACCGCCGAGCTGCTGCGCCGCCTTCAGGAACGGGGCGACCTGATCCGGGACGCGCAGGGCTGCTGGGTGGTCGGCGCCCGCCTGGATTTCGGCGCCCTGCCCTCGCGGGTGGAGGGGGTCATCGCGCAGCGCATCGGGCACCTGGACGCCGCCCAGCAGGAGCTGCTGCGGGTGGCGAGCGTGGAGGGCGAAGCTTTTACCGCCGAGGTCGTGGCCCAGGTGCAGGGGCTGGCCCCCCGGCAGGTGCTGCGTGACCTCGCGCAGGACCTGGCCCAGCGGCACGCGCTGGTGCAGGAGCGCGGCGACCTGCGGGCCGGTCGGCGGCAGTTGTCGGGCTACCGCTTCGCCCACGCCCTGTTTCAGCATTACCTGTACGGCGGGCTGGGGAGCGGCGAACGGCGGCTGCTGCACGGCGAGGTGGCCCAGGCCATCGAGGCGCTGTACGCCGGGGCGCCTGACCCGGTGCGGCTGGCCTGGCACTACGACCGCGCGGGCGACGGGGAGAGGGCGGCCGGGTTCTACCGCGAGGCCGGAGAGCAGGCGCTGCGTCAGGGCGCGCCGCACGAAGCCGAGCACCTGCTGACCCGGGCGCTGGACCTCACGCCCGGGCCAGAGGCCGAGCGGCGCTTCGAGCTGCTGCTGGTGCGGGAACAGGCGCGCGACCTTCAGGGCCAGCGCGAGACCCAGCGTGAGGACGTGGAGGCGCTGGAGAGCCTGGCCGAGGGGCTGGACGACGGGCGGCGCTGCCAGGCGGCCTTGCGGCGGGCGAACCACGCCGATCTGGTCAGCCACTTTCCGGCCGCCATGGCGGCGGCCGAGCGGGCCGCCGCGCTGGCGGAAAAAGCGGGCCTGCCAACCCGGGTGGCCGAAGCCCACCTGGCCTGGGGCCGCGCCCTGTACCGCCACGGCGCACGTCCGCAAGCCAAGGTGCACCACGAGCTGGCGCTCCAGTTGGCCCAGGCCGCAGGGGACCGCCAGACCCAGGCCGATGCCCTGCGGCACCTCGGGCAGATCGCCTTGGGCGCGGACAAGCGGCTGGCGCAGGACCTGTATGGGCAGGCCCTCGGCCTGTACCGGCAGATCGGCGACCTGCACGGGGAAAATATCGCCCTGCGCTACCTGGGGGTGTGCGCCGTCAACGCGCAGCAGGACGACCGGGCGGCCGCGTTGCTGGAAGAGGGTCTGGCGGGCGCCCGGCGCCTGGGAGACCGCTCGGGGGAGGCCCACGCCAGTTACGCACTGGGGGCACTGGCGCAAAACCAGGGCCGCCTCGCCGACGCCGAGGGGCCGCTTCAGGCCGCCCTGGAGGCCTACCGGCAGACCGGGGAGCGCGTTCAGGAGGCTGCCACCCTGCTGATTCTGGGGTCGATTCGCCTGGAACAGGATGACTTTGATCAGGCCCGGGCCATGTTTCAAGCGGCGCTGCGCATCTGCCGTGAACTCGGCGGCACTCTGCACCTCAGCTCGGTCCTCAAGAATCTCGGCATCCTGGAGCTGGCGCTGGGCAATCATCACCAGGCGCGCGCCTATCTGGAGGACGCGGCGGAGGTTGCCCGCCGCGCCCACAACACCGTCTACGAACACCACGCGCTTTGCCAGCTGGCTTACACCGAACTGTACGGGGGGAATGCGGCGGCGGCCCTGGAACGGGCGCGGCAGGGGGGCGATCCCGGCCGCTTCGCCGAGCCGTGGGCGCTGCTGGCGCTGGGCCGACTGGAGGAGGCCGAGGCGGCCCTCCACAGCCTGCTGCGAGACCCCCAGCCCCTCCGGGAGTGGCAGCGGCTGGCCGCCGACCTGGGGCTGGCCGCCGTCGCGCTGGCGAAGGGCGACCTGCGGGCGGCGCTGGCCCTGGTCGAGGGCATCCTGCCTGCGCTGGGGCGCAGCGACCTGCTCGACGACGTGGCCACCGCCTATCTGGTCTGCTACGAGGTCTTGCAGGCCTGCGGCGACGCGCGGGCCGCCGGAGTGCTGGAGGGCGGCTGGCGGCAGATCGAGCGCCAGACGAGCAGGCTGGACGACGCGGCCCGCGAGCGGTTCATCGCCAACATGCCCAGTCGCCGCCGCTTGGTGGCGGCCTGGAGGGCGTCATGACGGCGCAAGGGGGCGCGGACGTGCAGCGTGGCCCCCGGCGGCGGGGGGCGGCCGCTTGGCCGCCGCCCCCCGCCCAGGGGAGGTGAGGTTCATGTCCACCCTGGCGGTGGAGGGCCTGGAATTCCGGCAGGTCGCCCCCCTGCTGGCCGCGCTGTACCGCGACGGGCTGCTCACCCCGTTCGTGGGGTCGGGCATGAGCCTGGGCGCGCCGGGGCAGCCCGCCTGCACAAGCTGGCGGACCTTCCTCGTGCGGCTGGCGGGGGGCGCGGGCCTGAGGGACCTGCCCGCCGCTTTCGAGGACCCCGCCCGCTCCCCCACCCCCGAACAGTGTTACCGCCTGGCGGACAAGGTCACGATGATGCTGCGCGCCCACCCGCGCCAGGCCCGCGACGAGGTGTTCCGGCGGGCGCTGAAGGAGACGCCGGAGTTCATCCCGCCCACGCCGCAGCTGCGCGCCCTCACGCGCCTGGACTGGCCGCTGGTGCTTTCCACCAACTACGACGACCTGTACTGGGCGGCCCGCCAGGACACGCTGCGCGCCGAGACCCACCCGCCCGAGCCTCTGGCGGTGCTGGGCCGCTCGCTGTCGGATTGCCACCGGGTGCTGCGCTCGCTGTCCGAACCCAGCCGCCCGGTGCTGTGGGCCTTGCAAGGCTACCTGGGCGGTCAGTGCGCGCCGCCGGAAGCCTCGGTGCCCTCCGACGCCCGCCGCCGGACGCTGGCGCTGGAGGTGGTGGCCGGGCACCAGCAGTACCAGCGAGCCATCCACGCCGTGCCGCACTTTCGCCGCGCGTTCGGCGAGGTGTTTCGCCGCCGCTCGCTGCTGTTTTTGGGTTCGGGCCTGCTGGAAAACTACCTGGTCGACCTGTTCAGCGAGATCCTCTACCACCAGGGTCCCGGCCAGATGCCGCACTTCGCCCTGCTGCGGCGCGGCGGCGCCCCGGACCTGTACGACCCGGCCTTTTTGCAAACCCGCCTGGGGGTCGTGCCCGTGTTCTACGACGGGCACGACGAGGTCCCGGCCTTTCTGGAAAGGCTCGCCCACGACGTGCGCTGGACACGCGGCCCGCCGCCCCCCGCCGACTTCGCGCAGGTCGAGGAGATCAGCTATACCCTCCAGCCGCCCCCCTCGGACCACCCGGTGCGCCTGGTGCTGCGGCGGGGGCAGGTGTCGGCGGCGCAGGTGAACTGGGCCGCCGGGGACGCCCTGGTGCTCAGCGCGGGGCGCAGTGCCGGACGCCCGGTTCCGGGAAGCGGGGCACAGGCGCTCGGAGCGCTCGCCCCGTGTCCGGGCGTGAGCCTGCCGCTGGAACCCCGGCGCTGGGCGGCGTCCGCAGCGGGGTCCCAGGCCTTCCAGTACGGGGGCGCGGCCCTGTTCGCCGTGGTGGCGCGGACCTCGCACGAGGGGCGCAACGACCGCGACCTGAGCGTGATCGCCCCCGCCGTCTGCTCGGCCCTGCACGCCGTGGAGCGGACCGGGCAGTACCGCCGCGTGCATGTCCTGCCGGTGGCGGCGGGGCGCAGCGCGCACTGGAACCCCATTCACCCCTTCGCGCAGGTGCTGCGGGGGGTGCGGACGTTCGTCACCCAGGCGCCCGCCCGCACGCTGCGAGAGATCGTGCTGTACATCGACCATCCCGGCGTGTGGCAGCCGCTGATGGCCGGCAAGCTCCCGGTCAGCGCGCTGCTGTCCTCGGACATCGGGCAGTACACCGTGGACCTGCGCGACGCCGCCGGGGAGTCCGAGGTGCTGAGCGTCACCTCGCCCGACGCCACCTCCACGGTGGCCCGGCTCCTCGCCCTGTGCGGGCTGGCCAATCCCGGGGACTGGGAACTTCAGCTCGACCCCCCGCTGGCGGCGGCCCTGACGGTCACGGCGGACACGGTGGTGGTGCCGACGATGACCGTGCTGCTGCGCCCCCGGCCCCGGCCCGCGTGAAGAGGACGGCGGGGGTTGCCGGGGCAACGTCCCTCACCCCAGCATCAGCGTGTGCAGCTCCTCCATCAGCGCCTCGCCCTCGGCGGTGGTGCGGGCGACCACGAAGATGGTGTCTTCCCCGGCGATGGTGCCCACGATGTCGTCGCGGCGCAGGCGGTCGAGCAAGAGGGCCACCCCGGTCGCGTGGCCGTCGGAGGTGCGGATCACCAGCATGTTCTCGCCGCGGTCCACGTCCTTGACGAAATTCTGAAAGAGGCGGCCAAGTTCCTCCTCGACGCCCTGGTGGCCCGCCACCTGCGCGAGCGCGTAGCGGTGACGGCCCTTGCCGATGGGCAATCTCACCAGCCGCAGCTCGTTGATGTCGCGGCTGACGGTCGCCTGGGTGACCTGCACGCCCTCGGCGCGCAGCCGCTCGACCAGCTCAGCCTGGGTGGAGACACTCTCGCGGGCGATGATGTCCTGAATTCGCTTCTGACGCTGGTCCTTGCTGAGCACACGCCATGCTATGCAGCCGGGATGAATAAGGCAATCGGGGAGGGGGAGGTGGGGCGTGGTCAGTGGTCCGTGGTCCGGCCTGCGCGCACCCGCACCGCCTCGTCCAGCAGCCGCCGGGCCACCTCGCGCTTGCTCAGGCGCGGCCAGGCCTCGGCGGAACCGTCCGGGCGCACCAGCGTGACCTCGTTGTCGTCGCCGCCAAAGGCCGTGCCCTCGCGGGTGGGGTAATTGAGCAGGATAAAGTCGGCGTTCTTGCGCGCGGCCTTGGCGGCGGCGCGCTCGACCCCGGCGTGCGTCTCCATCGCAAACCCCACCAGCACGCGCCCGCCCTTCTCTTGCCCCAGCTCGGCCAGGATGTCGGGGTTCGGCGTGAGGGTGACCGTCACGTCGCCCGCGACTTTCGCCTGCTTCTCCCCTGCCCGCTCAGCGGCGCGGTAGTCGGCGACCGCCGCCGTCATCACGACGATCTGTGCGGCTTGCGCGGCTTCCCGCACCGCGTCCCGCAGCTCCAGCGCCGTCTCGATGCGGACCACTTCCACTCCCGGCGGGTCGGGGAGGGTCACCGGGCCGGTCACCAGCGTCACGCGGGCGCCCCGGTCCCGCGCCTCCTCGGCCACCGCGAAGCCCATCTTGCCGCTCGACGGGTTGCTGATAAAGCGCACCGGGTCGAGGTATTCGCGGGTCGGCCCGGCCGAGACGACGACGTGCAGGCCCGCGAGGTCTCGCGGCGCGGGCGGGGCGAGCAGCGCCAGCACCGTCCCCGCGATGTCTTCCGGCTCGGCCATGCGGCCCAGGCCCGACCCCTCGCCGCGCGAGCCGAACGCCCCGACCTCCGGCCCCAGGAAGTGGTGGCCCCAGCCGCGCAGCCGCTCGGCGTTGGCCTGCACCGCCGGATGCCGCCACATCCGCTCGTTCATGGCCGGGACCCACAGCACCGGCCCCTGAACGCTCAGCAGCGTGGCCGAGGCGAGGTCGGAGGCGTGCCCGCCCGCCGCCCGCGCCAGCAGGTCGGCGGAGGCGCCCACGACGACCACCGCGTCTGCCCGCGCCAGCGTGAGGTGCTGGGCGTCGGGGCGCGGGGCGAACCAGGTCTCGTCGGTGGCGACCTCGCCGTCGGCGGCGGTCGCCAGGCTGAGTTCGGTGATGAAGTCCAGCGCGGCCCGGGTGGCGATCACGCGCACCCCGGCCCCGCGCTCGCGCAGCCGCCGCAGCACGGGGGGCGCCTTGACGGCAGCCATGCTGCCCCCGACGATCACGAGAACGAGGGGAGGCGGGGCCAGGACGGACAGGGCGGGCACGGTCACCCGGTCAGTCTAGAGGCCCGGACGCTAGACTTTCCCCATGACCACAACCCTGAATGCGGTGGAGCGCGTGCTCACCGTTTCCGAAGAGGCGACCCGCTGGAACACCTTCGCGCCGCGTTACCAGGCGCTATTGGCCGCCGACCTCGGCGCGGACGCGGTTCCCGGCTGGCTGGCCGAGTGGAGCGCCCTGGACGCCGAGGTGGGGCAGGCGGGCAGCAAGCTCGCCACCCACGCCGACCTGCACACGGACGACCCGCAGGTGCAGGCCCGCTACGCCCGCTTTCTGGAGGAAGTCTCGCCGCAGGTTCAGCGCGCCGAGCAGGCCCTGACCGAAAAGCTGCTGGCGGTGCCTGGCTATGCGCCCGCCCCCGACTTCGCGCTGGCCTACCGCCGCTTTCAGGACGCCGCCGCCCTCTTCCGCGAGGCGAACGTGGAGCTGGGCGTGACGCACCAGGCGCAGATGAACCGCCACGGGGTGATTACCGGCAACCAGACCGTCACCCTGCACGGCGAGGCCCTGACCGTACCGCAGGCCCGCCAGCGGATGGACAGCCCCGACCGCCCGGCCCGCGAGGCCGCCTGGCGGGCGCTGACCCTGAGCGCGGGCGAGGTCGCCCCCCAGCTCGACGCCCTGATGCTGGAGCTGCTGGACACCCGCCGTCAGCTCGCGGCCAACGCCGACCTGCCGGGCTTTCGCGACTTCATGTGGCGGCGGCTCGACCGGGTGGACTACACGCCCCAGGACTGCCGCGCCTTTCACGAGGCCGTGCGGGATGAGGTCGTGCCTCTCGCCGCCCGGATGATGACGGACCTCGCCGCGCGGCTGGGCCTGGAACGCGTGCGGCCCTGGGACTACAACCGCAACAACCTGCTCGACCCCCAGGGGCGCGAGGCCCTGAAGCCTTTCACGAGCGGAGCCGAGCTGGAAACGCTGGCGGGGGCGGCCTTCGAGGGGCTGGACCCGGCGCTCGCCGGGCGCTTCAGGCAGATGCGGGAGGGGGGGCTGCTGGACCTCGAATCGCGCCCGGGCAAGATGACCCACGCCTACTGCCAGTATTTTCCGGTGGACAACCAGCCTTTCGTGCTGATGAACGTGGTGGGCACCGCCGAGGACGTGCGGGTGCTGTTTCACGAGGTCGGGCACGCCTTTCACGGCTTTCTCAGCGGCGAGACGCAGCCGCTGGTGTGGAACCGCTGGAGTCCCATCGAGTTCGTCGAGATTCCCTCCATGGCGATGGAGTTTTTGACGCTCGACCACCTGGGGCACATGTTCTCGCCGGAGGAACTCGCCCGCTACCGCGAAAAGCAGCTTCAGGGTGTGGTCGCCTTCCTGCCTTGGGCCGCGCAGATGGACGCCTTTCAGCACTGGCTGTACGCCGAGGCCGGGGAGCGTCCCAGCGTCGCCGACCTGGACGCCAAGTGGCTGGAACTCGACCGCACCTTCCACCCGTTCGTGAACTGGGACGGGCTGGACGAGGGCGTGCGCGCCAAGGGGTGGCAGTACTACCACGTCTTTCAGGCGCCCTTTTACTACATCGAGTACGCGATGTGTTACCTCGCCGCCGTGGGCATCTGGCGGGAAGCCCGCCAGGACCCGGCCGGGGCGCTGGCGCGCTATCAGGCCAGCCTGCGCCTGGGCAACACCGTCCCGGTGCCCGAGCTGTACCGCGCCGCCGGGGTCGAGTTCCGCTTCGACCGCGACCACATCCGGGGGCTGATGGCGTTTTTGCAAGGGCAGCTGGCGGGCGCCGGAACCTGAGAACCGGGAAGGCCGCGCGCGCGCCCCGCTGCTCACGGCACGACGAGCAGCGGCACCTCGGCGCGGCGCAGCAGGGTCTCGGCCACGCTGCCCAGCAGGATGCGGTCCATCCCCCGGTGGCCGTGGGTGCCCAGCACCAGCAGGTCGGCGCCCTGCGCGGCGGCGAGCAACTCGGCCACCGGGCGCCCGCGCAGGATGCGGAACTCGGCCTGCACCCCGGCCTCCCGGGTGATCGCCAGCGCCGCGTCTCGGGCGCGCTCGGCGTTTTCTTGCAGCAGGCCGCGCACATAGTCGGCGTCCAGCCCGGCCCACTGCACAAAGGGGCTGACCGGCGGTTCCTCGATCACGCTGATCAGCTCGAGCGTGGCGCCCGCCGCGCGGGCCAGCGTCACGGCCCGGCGCAGGGCGCGCAGGCTAGGTTCACTTCCGTCACAGGCGACGACCAGTTTCATGGGTGTCATGGAGCCTCCCCGCAGCGGCGGCGCGGCCACCCCCCGCCCGCTTCGGGGTCCCGGTCTGGTCCGCAGGACGCCGTGCAGGCCAGCCTTTGGCACTAGCGTGCCCTCCGCCACTTGGCCCATGCTCCCCTGACCGGACGCGGGCACACTGGGGGCATGACCACACTTTCCCTCCCCGTGGCTCCCTTTGATCCCGGATCGGCGCTTCCGGAAGCGCGGCTCGCGGTGGGCCGCCTGCTGGCCGACGCCTACGCCCTGGCCTACCCGGACGACCCCCCGCTGCTGCCCGAGCGCGAGGCCCTGAGCCTGACCCACGTCACGCCCGACGAGGCGGCGGCGCATTTCGTGGTCTGGGACGGCCAGGTGCTTGGCGAACGGGCGCTGGGCTGGGGCAGCCTGGAGTACAGCCTGACCCAGAACCGGCATGCCGCGCACGCCCGGCTGACCGTGCACCCGGAGGCGCGCCGCCGGGGCCTGGGCCGCAGCCTCGCCCACGCCCTGCGGGAAGCGGCCCGGCGCGAGGGCCGCCGGGTGGTGACCTTTGGCACGACCGACCGGGCGCCCGCCGGGGAAGCGTTCGCCCGCAGCCTGGGCGCCGAAGCCGCCCTGCCGATGCGCCAGAGCCGCCTGGACCTGGAGGCCCTTTCCCCGGAGCTGCTGGACCGCTGGAGCACCCGCCCGGCGGGGGACCCCTACCGCCTGCACCTGTGGACGCGCTTGCCGGACGAGTTCCTGCCCCGCGCCGCCGACCTGATGATGGTGATGAACACGGCCCCCAAGGGCGAGCTGGAGATGGACGACTGGACGGTCACGCCGGAGATGATCCGCGCCTGGGAAACCATGATCGCCGAGTCGGGCGAGGTCCGCTGGCTGCTGGCCGCCGAGGATACCCGCACGGGCGAGCTGGTCGGCTACACCGAGACCTTCTGGACCCCCGAACGTGCCGCGCTGGTCTACCAGGGCGCGACCGCCGTCCGCCCGCAGGCGCGCGGGCAGGGGCTGGGCAAGTGGCTCAAGGCCGCCATGCTGCGCCACGTGCAGGCCGCCTGCCCCGGCGCCCGCTGGGTCCGCACCAACAACGCCGACGAGAACGCCGCGATGCTGGGCATCAACGTGGCGCTGGGATTCGTGCCGTGGGCCAGCTTCACCGAGTGGCAGCTGCGGCTGGCCTAAGCCGTTCCCCCTCCCCTCGCCCGGACCCGGACGCCCGGATGGGCGCGGCTGTCAGCTCAGCGCGAGGGCCGCAGTCGCCGGGTCCGGGCGCCCGGGGGCGCGCACGCGGCGGCGCATGCCGTCGGCGTACTCGGCCAGGTCGGCCAGCAGGTCGCCCACATCGGCGCGCAGCAGGTACTGGCCGCCGGGCAGCGGGGTCAGGGCCAGGAAGGGCGCGCGGGTCAGCGTATCGAGAATGCTGCGCAGCTCCGCGACGTTCACGCCGCTGCCCAGGCGCTCGGCCAGGCGCGGCACCTGCACGACGCTGTGGGCGGGCTGCGCGGCCAGCGTGAGCAGCACGAAGGAAAAGGCCCCGCGCTGCGCGAGGTGCGCGCCGACCAGTTCCGAGATGCTGGCCGCCGAGGCGAGGTCGAGGTCGCCCGCCTGCCAGTAGGGGCGCAGGTCGATGGGCGAGAGCGGGGCCAGCCGGGCATGTTCGAGCAGCGCGGCCAGCGCTTCCCTGGTCAGGCGCGGGGTGCCCTGGGGCCGCTCGCCCTCGCCCGTGAGCAGCGCCGCGTGGTCGGCGTCCTCGCGCCAGGCGGGGGTCCGCAGCGCACCTTCTTCCAGCGCGACCTTCACCACGTAGCCGTGCGCCCCGAGGTCGGCGTGCAGCCGCGCCACGCCGGGCGCCGGAAAGCTGAGCTGGTAGCCGGTGAGGCGCGCGAGTTCGGCCAGCTGGTCTTCGGCGGCGCTGGGCAGCGGGCCAGGCGCGGCCGCGCGCGACGGGGCGCGGCCCAGCGGGGGGGTCGGCTGGGGGGCCTGCGAAGCGGGCGTCAGCGGCACCAGCGGCGCAGGCGCCGGGGTGCTGGCCGCGCGCCCCGCCGACGGGGACGGCTCGGGCGCGGCCTGCATCCGCACCTCGCGCACGTGGGGGGTGGCGGTCACGACCACGCGCCGGGCCTCGGGAGCGGGCGCAGCCTCCGGGCGGGCAGGCAGCAGCGGCGCGTGCGGCTTGACGATGCCCTCGACCTGATAGCGACCCGGCGCCAGCGGCGTGATCATCAGCACGTCGTTCACGCCGAGATTCTGGTCATGGAAAAGGGGGCGCAGGCCGCGCACGTACCCGGCGGCGCGGTCGATCTCCACCTCGTGTTCGCGGCCCTTGTCGTCCACAAACTGCGCGGGGCCGCTTTCCGGAAAGGTGGCTTCGAGGTATTTGAGGAGGCGCAGGCTGCCTTCTTGCAGGCAGGGGCGGGTGATGATGTAGCGCATTTGTTTCATGCGGGAAAATCCCTCCATTGGGAGCGTTCCGCGCAGAATCACGCAGACGCAGCTAGACGCGGTGAACTCTGGTCAGACCATAGCAGAGTTGTTGCGTGGCCGAGGCCGGGGACACGCGGCCTGCACGGCAGAAAACCGGGTCCCTGTGACAAATCGTACGCCTCTTCCCCCAGCGGGCGGTCCCCTTCCCGTTACACTGCCGGGCATGACGTCTCCCGATGCGCAGGCCCAGGCCCTCGACCTCGTGACCCGCTACTACGGCGCGTTCAACGCCGGGGACGCCGCTGGCATGCTGGGACTGCTGGCCGAAGACGTGCGCCACGACATCAACGAGGGCGAGACGCAAGTCGGTGTGGAGCCTTTTCGCGCCTTTCTGGACAAGATGGACGCCCACTACCGCGAGCGCGCCGAGGATCTCGTGGTGATGGCGACCCCGGACGGAAGGCGCGCCGCCGCCGAGTTCGTGATTCACGGCGAGTACCTCAAGACCGACCCCGGCCTGCCCGAGGCGGCGGGGCAGACCTACGTGCTGCCAGTGGGCGCCTTTTTCGAGGTCAGGGAGGGCAAGATCGCCCGGGTGACGAACCTCTACAACCTGTCGGAGTGGACCCGGCAGGTGAGCGCCGAGCAGGGCGGCGCTTGAGCCTCACCCTGACCCCGGTGGGGGGAGACGAGCTGCGGGCGGCGCTTCCCGACCTCGCCCGGCTGCGCACCGAGGTCTTCCGGGACTTTCCGTACCTGTACCAGGGCAGCGCCGGGTACGAGGAGCGCTACCTCCAGACCTACCTGGAAGCCCCCGGCGCCCTGCTGCTGCTGGTGCGCGACGGCGCCGAGGTGGTGGGGGCGAGCACGGCCCTGCCGCTCATTCACGAGACGGCAGACCTCCAGCGCCCCTTTCTGGCCTCCGAGTTCGGTCCCGCCCAGGTGCTCTACCTCGGGGAAAGTGTGCTGCGGTCCGGGTACCGGGGCCGGGGGTTGGGGCACCGCTTTTTCGACGAGCGGGAGGCGCACGCGCGGCGCCTTGGCCTGCCGGTCACGGCCTTTTGCGCGGTGCAGCGCCCGGCCGACCACCCCGCCCGGCCCAGGGACTACCGCCCGCTGGACCCCTTCTGGAAGGCACGCGGCTACCTGGAGCGCCCCGACCTCGAAACCACCCTGAGCTGGCAGGACCTGGGCGAGGCGGGCGAGACGCCCAAGCCGATGCGCTTCTGGGTGCGGCGGGCGTAACGGGGGCGCGCGCGGCGCCTACTTCTTCTGCCAGGCGCGTGCCCGCAGCGCGTCTACCGCGAACCACACGGCGAGCACGCCCCAGATCAGCGCGGCGACCGCGTTTCCGGCCAGACCGTAGCGCACGGCGAGTACGGCGCACAGCGCGGCGAGCAGCACGCTGAGGATCAGGACGAGGTGGGGCGGAACGCGGCGACCGAACATGTTCCCAGGGTAGCGGGCCACCTCTGGCGGATTCCTGACCGTCCCCGGAGCGCCCGGCGTGCCAGACTCGGAAGCACTGATGCCGGACTACGACGTACTCGTGATGGGGGCGGGCCACAACGCCCTGGTGACGGCGGCCTACGCGGCGAAAGCGGGCCTCAAGGTCGGCGTGTTCGAGCGCCGCCATATCGTCGGCGGGGCCGTCAGCACGGAAGAACTGGTGCCCGGCTACCGCTTCGACTACGGGGGCAGCGCCCATATCCTGATTCGCATGACGCCGGTCGTGCGCGAACTCGAACTGACCCGCCACGGCCTGCACTACCTGGAAGTGGACCCGATGTTCCACGCCTCGGACGGCGAGACGCCGTGGTTCGTCTACCGCGACCCCGACCGCACCGCGCGGGAGCTGGAAGCCCTCTTTCCCGGCCAGGGCGAGGCGTACCGCCGCTTTCTGGACGACTGGACGCCCTTTGCGCGCTCGGTGGCCGACCTGTTCAACTCGGCGCCCGGCCCGCTGGAGATGGGCAAGATGATGGTGGGGGGCGGGCGCGGCAAAGACTGGCAGGCCCAGCTTTCGCGCATCCTGCGGCCCTACGGGGACGTGGCGCGGGAATACTTCTCGGAGGAACGGGTGCGGGCGCCCCTGACCTGGATGGCGGCGCAGAGCGGCCCGCCGCCCTCGGACCCGCTGAGTGCGCCCTTCTTGCTGTGGCATCCCCTCTACCATGAGGGCGGGGTCGCGCGGCCCAAGGGGGGCAGCGGGGGCCTGACGCGGGCGCTGCGGCGCGCCATCGAGGCGGACGGCGGCGAGGTTCATGTCAATGCCCCGGTGCGGCGGATTCTGGTCAAGGGCGGGCAGGCGCAGGGCGTGGAGCTGGAAAACGGCGAGCAATACACCGCCCGCGCGGTCGTGTCGGGCGCGCACATCCTGACCACGGCGGGCGCCTTGCCCGACGAACACGTCCCCGAGGCCGCGCGGCGGGTGCGGGTGGGCAACGGCTTCGGGATGATCCTGCGGCTGGCGCTGAGCGAGAAGGTCAAGTATCGCCAGCACCGCGAGCCGGAGTCGAGGGTGGGGCTGGGCCTCCTGATCAAGGACGAGCGGCAACTCGCCAAAGCCTACGGCGAGTACCTCGCGGGTGAGCCGACCACCGACCCGCCCCTGATCGCCATGAGCTTTTCGGCGGTGGACGACAGCCTCGCGCCCCCCGGCGGCGAGGTGCTGTGGTTGTGGGCGCAGTATTACCCCTATGAGCTGGCCTCGGGCAGCTGGGAGACGCGCACCGCCGAGGCCCGCGAAAACATCCTCAAGGCGTTCGAGCACTACGCGCCGGGCACGCGGGATACCATCGTGGGCGAACTCGTGCAGACGCCGCAGTGGCTGGAGACGAACCTGGGGCTGCACCGGGGCAACGTGATGCACCTGGAGATGAGTTTCGACCAGATGTTCGCCTTCCGGCCCTGGATGGCGGCGAGCCAGTACCGCTGGCCGGGGCTGAAAGGCCTGTACCTGACGGGCGCGAGCACCCACCCCGGCGGCGGCATCATGGGCGCGTCGGGGCGCAACGCGGCGCAGGTGCTGCTGCGCGACCTGACGCGGCGGCGGTGGAAATGAGGGGGCTGTTCGGAACGTTGAGGAGGCGGTCCCGCCTCGGCGCAGGCGTGGCCATGCTGCGGGCCGATGAGGTGCTGCTGGTGCGGCGCGGGGACAATGGCCGCTGGGACGTGCCGGGCGGCGGCGCCCAGGCGGGAGAGACGCCCGGACAGGCCGCCCGGCGCGAGCTGCGCGAGGAAACAGGCCTGACCGTGGGCATCCTGCGCCCGCTAGGAGTCTTTCCGCACCGCCACACCTACCCCGATGGCAACATCGTGGACTGGGAGACGCATGTCTACGCCGCCGACTTTGCGGGTGGGGAGGCGCGGGCCGGGGACGACGCCTCTGAGCTGCGCTGGTGGCCTCTGGACGGGTTGCCGGGGGAAGTCCCGGAGACGACCCGCGCGTACTTCGCGGCGCTGCGGACGGTGGCGGGTTGACCCTGCGCCTCTCCCCGACCCTGCGGCGCTCTCTGCTCGCCTTCGCCGCCCTGGGCGCGGCGTTCCTGGGAGCGCTGCTGGTGCTGCGGGGCGCGGCGGTGGGGTGGGGGCTGATCGCCGTGGCCTTTCCTGCCTCGCTGGTCCTGGCGCTCGCCGGGGACGCGCTGGGCGGCGACTTCTCCGGCACGCTGCGGGCGCGCTGGGCGGCGCTGGCTGGGCAGCTGCGGCCCTGGATGTGGTGGTTTTGTGCCTACGTGGCCCTCAAGATTCCGGTGCCCCTCTGGCCGGAGGGCTTTCCGCTGCTGGGGCTGCTCAGCACGGCGGCCCTGTGCGTGGCGGGGTGGCTGTACGCCGCCGAGCGGGTGGGGGCGCGGCGGGCCTGGGCGATGGCGGCGCTGTCTTTCAGCGTGGGCCTGGGGGTGGAACTGCTGGGCAGCCGCACGGGGTTTCCCTTCGGCAGCTACTCTTACGAGACTTCGCCGCCGCCCACGCTGCTGACGGTGCCCCTGATCGTGCCGCTGGGCTGGTTCGCGCTGACGCTGGCGGCCACGCGGCTGGCGGGGGGACGGGCGTGGTTGGCGGGGCTGCTGATGGTGGCGTGGGACGTGGGCCTGGAGCCGCTGATGACCGCCCAGCGCTACTGGCTGTGGAGCGACCCCGCGCCGCTGTGGGCCGGAGCGCCCCTGCAAAACTTCGTGGGCTGGTGGGTGGTCGGCACGGGGCTGGCCTGGGCCTTTACCCGGATCGCGCCGGGGTTGTTCGGGCGATCCGGGCGCGGGTGGGGCTGGCCGGTGCAGGAGCGGGCCGCCGGCCGCGTCCCGGTGGCCTTCCGGGCCGAGGCCGTCAGCGTCGAGCCGGCGCCCCGCCCCGACCTCTCGCGCCTCTCTTTCGCCGTGGCGTACCCGGTCGAGCTGTTTTTCCTGCCGGGCGGTCTGGTCCTGGTCGGGCGGTACCTGGAGGCGGGAGTGACGCTGCTCGCCATGCTGGGCGCGCTGGCCCTGGCGCGGGCTGCGCGGGGGCGGGCGTGACGGACCCGGTCGCCGCCATGCTGCGGGCCAGCATCCGCCGCAGCGTCCGGGGCGGGCTGGGCGGCGTGTGGGTGCGCGGGCCGCTGCCGCCTTTCGGAGAAGGGGGAGGCGCGGTGCTGGCACCCAACCACCATTCCTGGTGGGACGGCTACGTGCTGCGCGAACTCGCCTGGACGCTGGGCGCCGGGTTCCGGGTGCTGATGACCGAACGGCAACTGGTGAACTACCCCTTCTTGCGGCGGGTAGGGGCGCTGGGCGCCGGGGAGCTGCGGCCCGCCGTCCGGGCGGCCCGGGCGGGCGAGTGGGTAGGCATCTTTCCCGAAGGCCAGATTCGCCCCGCCGGACTCCTGGGCGAGCTGCGCCCCGGCGCGGGCTGGACCGCGCGCACCGCCGGGGTCCCGCTGGTGCCGGTCGCCCTGCGGGTCACCCTGCGCGGCCGTCCCCGCCCGGAGGCCTACCTGCGCTTCGGCCCGCCGACGACCCCGGAGGCGCTGGCCACGGCGCTGGCCCAGACCCTGGGGGCGCTGGACGCCGACCTCGCCGCGAGCGAGCCGGAGGCGCCGCTGGGGGGTTACCTGCACGTCTCGGGCGCCCGCCTGCCGGACCTGGCGCGGCCGGACCTGCCCAGCCGCCTGCTCGCCCGGCTCACGGAGGGGCGGTGAGGCGGCCGGGTCTTCTGGACCTCGCCCGCGCCTACCGGCTGACGGCGCTGGGCTTTTTCGGGTACAAGGCGGCCACGCTGCTGGTCAACGCGCTGACCTACCCCCGCCTCTCGCCGCAGCCCCTGCCGCCGGGGCGGCCCCGCGTCTCGCTGCTGGTGCCTGCCCGCGACGAGGCGCACAACCTGCCGCGCACCCTGCCGGGGCTGCTCGCGCAGGGGGCCGACGAGGTGCTGGTCCTCGACGACGGCAGCCGCGACGGCACCGCCGAGGTCGCGGCGCGGCTGGGGGCGCGGGTGCTGCGCGGCCAGCCGCTGCCCCCCGGCTGGCACGGCAAGCCCTGGGCCTGCCAGCAGCTGGGGGAGGCGGCCAGCGGCGAGGTGCTGATCTTCACCGACGCGGACGTGGAGTGGCAGCCTGGCGCGCTGGGAGCTGTGCTGCACGAACTCTCGCGCTCGGGCGCCGACTTCCTGAGCGTGTATCCGCGCCAGCACAACCTCACGCCGGGCGAGCGGCTGCTCACGCCGCTGGTGGACGCGGTGCTGCTCACCTTCCTGCCGCTGCCGCTGCTGCGTTTTGCGCACCCCAGCGCGGCCGCCGCCAACGGGCAACTGATCGCCCTGCGGCGGGAGACCTACCGGCAGGTCGGCGGGCACGCGCTGGTGCGCGCCGAGCTGCTGGAGGACGTGGCCTTTGCCAGCCGGGTCAAGGCGCGGGGGGGGCGGCTGGCGCTGGCGCTGGGACGCGAGGTGCTGGGCGTGCGGATGTACCGCAGCTACCCGGATTCGCTGGCGGGGTTCGGCAAGAACGCGGGATCGTTTCACGGACGCTCGCGGGCGCTGCTGCTCGCCTCGGCGGGGTGGCACGTCGCCGCCTACACGCTGCCCTGGCTGCTGCCCGCGCAGGCGCCGGGGGTGCGGCTGCTGCGGGCGCTGGGGCTGGCCGAGCGGACGGCCGTGAACCTGCTCACCGGGCGCCGCACGCTCCCCGACCTTGCCGAGGGGCTGCTGGGGCCGGTCACGCCGCTGCTGGCGCTGCCCGTGTACCGGCGCGCCCTGCGCCGCCGGGTGGCCTGGAAGGGCCGGGAGTACGAGCAATGAGGGGAACGCGAAACGCGGGGCGCGGGGCGCGGGTGCGGCGGCAGTCTTCCCCGCAGCACGTCGCGGTGATTGGCGCGGGCTTCGCGGGGCTGGCGGCGGCGCTGCGGCTGGCGCAGGCAGGCGTGCGGGTCACCGTGCTCGACAGCTTGGAGCGGCCCGGCGGCAAGGCGGCGCTGGGCTACGAGGACTTTTCCAGCGGTCCCACGGTGGTCACCATGCCGCAGGTCTTCCGGGCGCTGCACAGCCGGATCGGCCTCGACCTGCCGGGGCTGGAGGCCGCCCGCCCCACCACGACCTACCACGCGCCGGGCGGCCGGACCTTCGCGCCGGGGGCGCTGCACGTCGAGGGGAGCCTGGAGCCGACCCTGGCGCAGCTTTCCCGGCAGGAGGGGCGCGACTACGCCCGGCTGCTCGCGGCGGCCCGCACGATGTACCAGGACGCGGCGCCCACTTTCCTCTTCGCGCCCCCGCCGGGCCGCGCGGCGCTGGCCCGCTACGCCCTGACGCGCGGGCGGCGCGCCGCGCCCTGGTCGAGCCTGGCGCGCTTCGTGCGCAGCGGCCCCTTTCTGACACCCTTCTGGTTGCGGTTCGCGACCTACCTGGGGGCCGACCCCTACCGGGCGCCCGCCGTGCTGCACAACGTGTCCTGGGTGGAACTGGGAGGCGGCGTGTGGCACCTGGAAGGCGGCCTGGGCGCGCTGGCGGCCCGGCTGCACGGGCGGGCGGCGGCGCTGGGCGTGCGCTTCGAGTTCGGCACGCGGGTGCAGCACCTCAGCACCCACGGCAACCGGGTGCTGGGCGCCCACACCAGCCGGGGGGCTTTTGCCGCCGACGCCTGGGTCAGCGCCGCCGACCGGGCGCTGACCCGTGGCTGGCTGGGCCTGCCCCCCGACCCGGCCCCGCGCGGCCTCAGCGGCTTTGCCCTGCAACTGCGGCTCTCGGAGGACCGGGGCCACGCCCACCACATCTTCTGGCCCGCCGAGTATGCCCGCGAGTGGCGCGACATCCGGGCCGGGCGGCTGCCTTCGGACCCCACCCTCTACCTGCACCTCGACGGTGACCGGGCCTTTTTGCTCGTCAATGCGCCGCCCGATCCCGGCGTGGCCAACGAGGCGCGCGGCTACGGCGCTTTCCTGCTGCGCTCGCTTCAGGCCCGCTTTCCGTTGGACGTGACGGACTGGCGGCCCCTCTCCCCCGCCGACTACGCGCGCACCGGGGTGGGCGGCGCGCTGTACGGCCGCGCGCCCCACGGCCTGACGGGCAGCCTGCGCCCCGGCTGGACCCACCCCGGCGCCCGCAATCTGGTGCAGGTCGGCGGCACGGTGCATCCCGGCGGCGGCGTGCCGCTCTCGCTGCTGTCGGGCTGGAACGGCGCTGGGGGCCTACTCGGCCTGCCTTACGACGATCTGGACGGCGGCCGCGAGCTGCCGGACCTCTCCATCCCATGACGGCGGCCCCCCGGCTGCCGGGCCTGGGCGCGCTGCCCGGCCCACCCGCCCGGCGCGGCGACGGCCACCTGGGCGAGTGGGCCAGGCGGCCCCTGCCGCTGCTGGAGGAAGGCGCGCGGCGGGCGCGGGAGGAGGGCCGGGACCTGTTCAGGTTGCGGCTGGGCCTGCCCGCCGTGGTGGGGATCAGCCCCGCCTGGAACCGCCTGCTGCTGACTGATCTGGCGACCTTCCGCAGCGCGGGCAGCTTTCCCCGGCTGGTGCCGTACCTAGCGGGCGGCGTGGTCGTCCTCGACGCGCCCGAGCACCGGCCCCGGCGGCAGGCCCTCGTGCCGGCCTTCGGGCCGCAGGCGATGCACGCTCTGCGTGCCCGCACCGCCGCCGCCCTGGAGGGCTGTCCACTGCCCCACGGCGACTTCGACGCGCTGGCCTGGGCCGACCGGACGGTGCGCACCCTGCTGAACGCGGCGTACTTCAGCGGCGAGTTTCCGGACCCGCTGCTGCACGCTTTCCTGGCTCCGCTGCGGCGGCCCTTTCCGGTTCCGGCGCTGCCGCGTCCGCTGCTGTTCGGGCGGGTGGACGCCGAGCTGCGCCGCCTGGCCCGGCGGCGCGGCGCGCAAGGCGACGATCTGCTGGCCGTCCTGGCGCGCCTTCCCGGCGGCCTGGAGGAAGCGCGGGTCAGTCTGGCCGCCGCGCACGACACCACCACGCACGCCCTGGCCTACGCGCTGTGGTTGCTGGCCCAGCATCCCGAGTGGCACGCCCCCGAGCATCATCCGGCGGTGCTCAAGGAGACGCTGCGGCTCTTTCCCCCCGGCTGGATCGGCAGCCGCCGCCTGGCCCGCGACCTCGACCACGGCGGCGTGCGCCTGCCGCGCGGAGCGTTGGCGCTGTATTCGCCGTACCTCAGCGGGCGCGACCCCGGCCTCTGGAGCGCGCCGGAGGACTTTCGCCCGGCGCGCTGGCAGGCCAAACCGCCCGCGTGGGCCTACCTGCCCTTCGGCGGCGGCGAGCGCCTGTGTCTGGGCCTGCACCTCGCGCAACTGCTGATTCTGGTCGTCCTGGCCGCCGTGCCCCCGCTGCAAGCCGTGCGCGGAGACGCCGCGCCCGTGGCCGCCGTCACCCTGGGGCCGAGGGGACCGCTGATCGTCCGGCGCCGGGGCTGACCTCCGGGGTCCGGCGGACCGTGGGCGGCCACGCGCTACCCTGCCCCCATGACCCTCCCCGCTTCGCCCGGCGCCGCGTCCTCCGCGCAAGCGGACCTGCCTGCTGGTCTGGAGGCGGCGCCCGAGTCCGGCCCGCCGCGCCCGGTCGGCGCCCGGGAGCGCTCGCCCCTGCCCGACGTGCTGCGGGGGCTGGCGCTGCTGGGCATCCTGATCGTGAACGTGCAGGATTTCGCGGGCTTTCGCGAGTGGACCCAGACGGGTGTGGACCGGGCGGTGCAGGCCGTCACCGACACCCTGCTCAACGGGCGCTCGATCAGCCTCTTTGCCATGCTGTTCGGGTGGGGCGCGGCGGGGCTGCTCGCGCGGCACGGGGCAGGCAGGCTGGTGCGGCGGCTGGCGGTGCTGCTCGCGCTGGGCACGGCGCACCACCTGCTGGTCTGGCACGGCGACATCATCTCCAATTACGCGCTGCTGTCGCTGGCCCTGCTGCTCACGGTCCGCATGAGCGCGCGGTCCCTCACCGGCCTCGCGGGCGTGCTGGGCGCCTACTGGTTGGGGTTGGGCGTGCTCGCGGGGGTGGCGGCGCTGGGCAGCACCCGCACCCGGTTCGCGGGCCTGCCGGACCTCGCGCCGGGCATGAGCTACCTGGAGGTCGTCTCCCGGCGCGCCGCCACCTTCGGGGAAGACCTGTGGGGCGGCAGCCTCTACAACGGCCCCTGGTTGATCGCCCTGTTTTGCCTGGGCGCCGCCGCCCAGCGCAGCGGCCTGCTGATCCGGCCGCAGGAGCACCGGCCGCTGCTGCGCCGCTTGGCGGTGGGGGGGCTGGGGCTGGGCCTGCCGCTGGGCCTGCTGCTCGCCTGGCTCAACACCCAGGGCAGCCTGGCCGCCGGGCTGCTGGCCATCCCGGTACGGATGGGCGGGGGGCTGGCCTCGGCGCTGGGCTACGTGGGCGTGCTGGGTCTGCTCGCCAGCCGGGGGAGGCTGGGGCCGTTGCGGGCCTTTGCCGCGAGCGGGCGGGTCGCGCTGAGCAACTACATCGCGCAGAGCCTGGTCATGACCGGCGTCTTCTACCCCTACGCGGGCGCGCAGTTCGGGCGCTGGGGGGCGGCCGCCGCCGTGGGGCTGGCCTTGCTGGTCGGGCTGGCGCAGTTGCCGCTCAGCGCCTGGGTGCTGCGCCGCTTCGGCAGCGGCCCGCTGGAGACCCTGACCCGGCGGCTGGTGTATGGCCGCGGGGCGCGGCGGGAACCTGGGCCGTCCTGACCCCGTAGCGCGGGTATGGACTTCCAATTGCATCCCGAGGTCATCCACTCCGCTCAGGCCCAGGGGGCGCGTCTGGACGTGATCGAATTCGATCCGCGCCCGGTCGAGCGGCCGCTGGACGGTTTTCACCAGCCGCTGACCCGTCCAGCGCGCTGGCGTCAGGTGGCGGTGCATACCGGGGGAGGCATGGCCGTGCTGGAACCCGGCGCCCTCCAGTACCTGCGCGGCGACATCGAGATGCAGGCGTCGAGCAGCGGCGGCGCGCCGGGCGGCGGAGGCCTGGGCGGTTTTCTGCGCGGGGCCGTGACGGCGGCGGCCACTGGCGAGGGCCTCTACAAGACCGTCTACCGGGGCGCGGGCGTGATCTACACCGAACCCACCCGCCTGCACCTGCTGCTGGGCGAACTGAACGGCGAGGACCTGATCGTGGACGACGGCGCTTTCGTCGCCTGCGCGGGGAGTATCACGGTCGGGCGCCACGTCAACCAGGGCCTGAGCGCCATGCTGGGCAGCGGCGAGGGCCGGGTGCAGCCCAAACTCAGCGGCACGGGCGTCTTCGCCCTGCAAAGCCCGGTCCTTCCCGCCGAATTTGAGATTCTGGAGCTGCGCGACGAGACCCTCAAGGTGGACGGAAACCTCGTCCTGGCCTATACGGGCGGTCTGGCCTTTAGCGTGGAGAAAAGCGCGCGCGGCCTGCTGGGCAGCGGCCGCACCGGTGAAGGCTATATCCAGGTCTACCGGGGCACCGGCCGGGTCTGGCTCACCCCCACACTGCCGATTCACGCGCCGCCCCCGCTGGCCGCCCTGGGCGGTTGAGACCTCACCGAGAGACACAGCAGCGCCGGAGCTTTTGACTCCGGCGCTGCTGATGCCAATGATGCCAACCCCACCACAGGAAAACGCCCCGACTCACGGAGGAATCGGGGCGCAGTGCGCATCGCTGGTGCGTGACGTGACCTATAGAAAGGAGGTGATCCAACCGCACCTTCCGGTACAGTTACCTTGTTACGACTTCACCCCAGTCATGAACCACAGTCTAGACGCCTGCCTTGCGG
>NZ_JACHFN010000023.1 GCF_014201885.1 Deinococcus budaensis
GCATGCGGACTGCGAGTGGATAAGTCTTGATCCATGCATCAAGTGCATGGCTGGTCTTCCGCAGAAGACCTTCTGTGGTCTCGCGACCTTCGTACATCTGGAGACCTCCGGGGGGAAGTCCGCGTACCCCTCCCTGTCAGGAGGGCCTGTCATCGTCACTTGCACCAGCTTGTCATGCGTCCCGCGCAGAGGCCCGGAGGCTTTCTTGCGCTCGCCCTTTTGATCGGGCGAAGGGAACTATATGCCCCCCTGCCCGATCTGTCAACACCCCACCCGTACACACCTGAAGAGAGTGGGAAGACTCGCGCTCAGCGCCACTTTTCCGGCAGGCCGTAGAGATGCCAGCGGGCCTCGACCCGGCCTTGGACCTCCGGGGTCATCTCGATCTTGGGGGGCCACTCGCGGACAAAGCCCTCCTCGGGGAGTTTGCGGGCGCCGTCCCAGGCCAGCAGGCCGCTGCCCACACTGGACAGGGTCCACACGTCGCGCTCAGGGTCGATGTTGTTGAGGATGGTCCACCACAGGTCCTGCGCGTTCCCCACGTCGGTCTGCTCATCCCCGATCAGGAGGTGGCGGACGCCCGAGGCGGCGGGATGGGCAGCGAACGCCTCGGCCAGTTCGCGGGCCTGCCCCGGGCGGGTCTTGTCGAGGGCGACGTACCAGTACCCGTCGGGGGTCTGGCGCTGGGCGAGGACGCCATCGAAGTTGGGGAGATCGGCGACCGGGCTGGGCGTAAACAGGCTCTCCCCCGCCCGGTCGTGCCCCTGCTCCTCGCGGCTGCTGACGCCGCTGCCGACTTCCTCCGGGAGCTTGGTGGTCGCGTCGATGATGAGCTTGCCGCCGTAACCCCAGCCCCGGCTGGAGTGGTCCAGCACGTCGGTGGGGCCGCGCGTGGTCAGGGTGTCGCGGCCCGGCACCGCCTTCTCCACGACCTCACGCCAGACATCCACGAAATCGTTCACGGTCACGTCCTCGTCCACCACGACGATGACCTTGGCGAACATCATCTGGCCGAGGCCAAACAGCCCGTTGGCGACCTTATAGGCCTGACCGGGGTAGGTCTTCTTGATGGAAACGAAGACGAGGTTGTGCGCCACGCCCGCCGGGGGCATGTGGTAGTCCACGATCTCGGGGAGGATGAGCTGCGCGGCAGGGAGGAAGAGGCGCTCGGACGCTTCGATGAGGTAGGCGTCCTCCATCGGCGGGCGGCCCACGATGGTCGCGGGATAGACGGGCCGCTCGCGCATGGTCACCGCCGTGACGTGGAAGCGGGGATAGAGGTCGGGCAGCGTGTAGAAGCCGGTGTGGTCGCCGAATGGCCCTTCCATTGCCCAGTCCTCCTGCGGGTCCACATAGCCTTCGAGGATGAACTCGGCGTTGGCGGGCACGTCGAGGTCCACCGTGACGCCCTTCATGATGGGGTACCGCTGGCCGCGCAGGTAACCCGCGACGGCGAACTCGTCGAGGCCGGGAACGGGGGGCAGGGGGGCGGTCGCCGCGTAGATCAGGGCGGGGTCACCGCCGAGGGCGACTGCGACCTCCAACCTCTGCCCCAGCCGTTTGGCTTTCTCCAGATGCTTGGTCCCCGTCTTGTGGCGCTGCCAGTGCATCCCGGTGACGGTCTTGCTCATCACCTGCATGCGGTACATGCCCATATTGCGCTCGCCGGTTTCGGGGTCCTTGGTGATGACGAGTGGCAAGGTCACGAAGGGGCCGCCGTCCTGGGGCCAGCACTTCAGGATGGGGAGCTTGTCCAGGTCCACCTCGTCGCCGCGCCAGATGACCTCTTGGGCGGGGCCGGACCGCACCCGGCGGGGCGGGAGGTTCATCGCGTCCCGCAGCTTGCCGACATTGCCCAGCAGCCCGCCGAGGCCTCCCGATCCCTTGAGATCGATCAGGTGCCGGATTTTGGCGGCGAGGTCGTCGAGGTCGGAGACGCCGAGGGCCAGCGCCGTGCGCTCGCGGGTGCCCATCAGGCCGATGACGAGGGGAAAGTCGCTGCCGACCACATTCTCGAAGAGGACCGCTGGGCCACCCGATTTGACGAGGCGGTCGGCGATCTCGGTGATTTCCAGCTCGCGGCTGACCGGGACGGACACACGGACGAGTTCGCCGCGTTCCTCCAGCAGCCGCATGAAGCTCTGAATGTCGGGAAAGGCCATGGGGCGAGTGTAGGGAAGGCAGGCCGGGGCAACCGTACCCGGTGAGTCGAAAGCCGCCCTACGCTAAAGCCCATGACTTCCCCTCCCCCGCCCACAGAGCCGCCGTCCGACGCCCTGCGGGAAGCCCGGCTGAGCACACTGCACACGCTCGACCGGCTGCTGGACCGCCCGATGACAGTGCTGAGCTTCGTGTGGCTGGGATTGCTGGTGTTGGATCTCGTGCAGGGGCTGCCGCCCGGCCTGCAAACCCTGAGCAACGTGATCTGGGCGCTGTTCATCCTCGACTTTCTGCTGTCGTTCGCGCTCGCGCCCGACAAGGGGCTGTACCTGCGGCGCAACTGGCTGACGCTGCTGAGCCTGCTGCTCCCCGCGCTGCGGATTCTGCGGGCGTTCCGGGGGTTGCGGGCGCTGCGTGCCCTGCGGCTGACGCGGGGGACCAACCTGCTGCGGCTACTCACCAGCCTGAACCGGGGCCTGCGGACGCTGGGGCGCACCCTGCGGCGGCGGGGGCTGGGCTTTGTGCTGGGGGCGACCGGGCTGGTGGCGCTGGCGGGGGCGGCGGGCATGGCTTCCTTTGAGGCTGGGCAGCCTGGAGCGCCGGGGAGCTACGGCGAGTGGCTGTACTGGGTGGGCATGCTGCTCACCAGCCTGGGGTCGGAGTACTGGCCGCGCACGGGCGAGGGCCGGGTGCTGACCTTCGTGCTGGCGCTGTACGGCTTCTCGGTGTTCGGGTACATCACGGCGACCCTGGCGAGCTTTTTCGTGGGCGACGATCAGGAGCGCGAGCCGGAGGGCGACGAGGTGAACAACGAGGCCCTGCGCCGCGAGATGGTGGCCCTGCGTGAGGAACTGGCGGCGCTGCGGGGAGAACTGAAGAACGGGAGCTGAGGGCTATCCTCTCCCCATGACGTCCCCCCTCGACCGCATGCGCTCGGCCTTGCAGGGCACCGACCTCGACGGCTGGTTGCTCTATGACTTCCAGGGCCTCAATCCCCACGCCCGGCGGGTGCTGGGGTTTCCGGCGGAAGCGCACCTCACCCGGCGCTTTTTCGTGTGGGTGCCACGCGAGGGCGGAGCTGTGCTGCTGCACAACCACATTGAGGGCGGCACGTGGGCGGGCCTCTCGGCGGGGTGGGACGTGGAGCGGCGGCCCTTCGGCTCGCACGCGGAGCTGGACGCCCGGCTGTGCGAGGTGGTCGCCGGGAAACGGGTGGCGATGGAATACAGCCCCCTGGGAGCGGTGCCCTACGTGGGCCGGGTGGACGCGGGCACGCTGGAACGGGTCCGGGCGGCGGGCGCGGCCGACGTGCTGAGTTCCGCCGACCTGCTGCAAGCCTTCCTGGTGTGGTCGGACGACGACCTCGCCGCCCACCGCCGCGCGGCCGACGTGCTGATGGGGGCGAAGGACGACGCCTTCCGCCTGATCCACGAGCGGTTGCGGGCCGAGGAAGCCGTGACCGAGCTGGACGTGCAGGCCGTGATCGAGCAGGCCATCGCGGACGCCGGAATGACGAGCGGCCACCCCGTCAACGTGAGCTTCGGGGCGAACGCCGCCGATCCCCACTACCAGCCGGAGGGCGAGAAGAACGCCACCCTGCGGTCCGGCGAGTGCGTGTTGATCGACCTGTGGGCGCAGGAGGAGGGCCGCCCCTTCGCGGACGTGACCTGGGTGGGGTATGCGGGGGAACCCACGGACGAGTACCGCTCGGCGTGGGAGGCGGTGCGGGGAGCACGGGACGCGGCGCTGACCCTCCTGCACGAGAGGTATGCGGGGGAAGGTTGGGGCCGCCTGCAAGGGTGGGAACTCGACCGGGCATCACGAGACGCGATGGGCGCCCAGTGGGGACCGTACTTCCTGCACCGCACCGGGCATGACCTCGGCCTGAGCCTGCATGGGGCCGGGGCCAACCTCGACGACTACGAGACGCGCGACACCCGCACGCTCACGCCGGGGCTGGCGGTCACCGTGGAGCCGGGCAGCTATCCCCGCGAGCGCGGCTTCGGCATCCGCACCGAGGTGGACGTGTTCCTCTCGCCGGACGGGCCGCAGGTCACCACGCAAATCCAGCGTGAGCCGTTCGTGCTGGGCGCCGGGGAATGGGCCGAGATAAGGGCCGCCGCGCTGGGCGAGCCGTCTTAAGGTCGGCTCAAGCCCTGGCCCCGCTAGTCTGTAGGCATGGCGAACCTCAGCTCCTCGACGATCATGCTCACGGGGGCGGGCGGCGCACTCGCCACCGCCGTCGCCCAGGAACTGGAGGACGCGGGCGCCCAGCTCGTGCTTGTCGGGCGCGGCGAGGCGCTGGAACGCGCCGCCGACCGCTTTCCCGCCACCGAGGTGCTCGACCTCGACCTGCGGGACCCGGCCAGCGTGGACGCGCTGCGCAAGGTCAAGGTGGACGCCCTGGTGCACACGGTCGGGGCCTTCGCCGCCCAGGACGTGCACAAGGCGACCGAGGAGGACCTGCGGGCGATGTTCGACAGCAACATGCTGACCCTTTTTCACGCCGTGCAGGGCGCCCTGCCCCACATGCTGCGGCAGAAAGACGGGCTGATCATGGCCTTCAGCGCCGGGCAGGCGGCCCGGCTGAGTGGGCCGCGCGCCGCGCTGTACACCGCGAGCAAGGCCGCCGTGGCCGCCTATACCCTCAGCCTGCACGACGAACTCAAGGCCCGGGGCGTGCGCGCCTGCGTGCTGTACCCGATGGGCGCGATCGACACCCCCGAGAACCGCGAGGCGGGCTTGAAGTGGGACGAGACCATCGACCCCCGGGGACTCGCCAAGAGTGTCGCCCACGCCCTGACCCGCCCCGACCGCGCCCACGTGACCGAGCTGAAGGTCTACCCCGACACCTGAGCCGCAGCTCGCCGCTTAGGACCCGCCCAGGCCATCTGCTCCCGCTCCCGCCACCCTCAGCAGCTCGCCCAGCCCTCCCGTGAAGCCGTGGTCGAGCCGCGGCCACGCTGGCGGAAAGGGCTGGGTGCGGGTCACGTCGTTGGGCACCACGACCACCCGCAGTCCGGCGGCCAGGGCAGCGGTGGCCCCGTTGAGGCTGTCCTCGACCGCCAGGCACGCCTCCGGGCGCAGGCCCAGGTGGGCGGCGGCCAGCAGGTACAGCTCGGGGTCGGGCTTGACCCGGCGCACGTCGTCACGGGTGGTGAGCACCTCGAACAGGTCCAGCAGACCGTGTTGCCTCAACCAGCGGGTCACCCAGGCGCGGTCGCTGCTGGTCGCCAGGGCCAGCCGCAGCCCGGCGCGGCCCACGTCCTCCAGCACCGCCCGGACGCCGGGGCGCAGGTCCTGCCCCGCGAGGTCGGCCAGGAGGCGGGTGTGCAGCTCGGCCTGGACCCGTGGGCGGTCCGCCTGCACGTGCTCGGGCAGTCCCGCCCAGGGATCGAAGGCGTCCCAGGTGCCGATGCCCTGCTGCCACTCGTCCAGGCTCAGCTCGCGCCCGTGTTCGCGGTAGAGGCCCTGCCAGTGCGAGAACTCGCGCGTCTCTGTATCGAAGATGGTGCCGTCGAAATCGAAGATCAGGGCGCGCAGGGCGGGCAGGGGCATGGGGCAGTCTAGAACGCTCCCGCCTCACCCCGACTTTGGGAGGACGCACCGCCCCGCGGCCAGCCGCTAGGCTGATGCAATGGCCGAGTGGGTGCAGAACCTGATGGACAGCATGGGGTACCTGGGCATCCTGCTGCTGATGATCCTGGAAAACCTCTTTCCCCCGATTCCCAGCGAGCTGATCATGCCGTCGGCGGGCTTCGCAGCGGCGCGGGGCGACATGAGCCTGCCCATCGTGATCCTGATGGGCGTGCTGGGCAGCGTGATCGGGACCCTGCCGCTGTACTACATCGGGCGGGCCTTTGGCGAGGAGCGGCTGGTGAAGTGGGCCGACAGGCACGGCAAGTGGCTCACCCTCAGCGGCAAGGACATCCGCAAGGCCGACGACTGGTTCGACAAGCACGGCACCAAGGCGGTGCTGTTCGGGCGGATGGTGCCCGGCATCCGCAGCCTGCTGAGCCTGCCTGCGGGCATGAGCGAGATGCCCATGCCCAAATTTCTGATCTACAGCGCCATCGGCTCGGGCCTGTGGGCCAGCGCGCTCGCCGGAGCAGGCTACCTGCTGGGCGAGAACTACGACCGGGTCGAGCGGTACATCAGCCCGGTGTCCAAGATCGTGCTGGGCGTGGTGGTGGTCGCGGCCGTGGTCTGGTTCCTGCGCCGCAAGAGGGCACAGACCGCCCGCTCCTGACGCTCTCTCCTGCCCGGGTGGCCTGTCCAGGCGCCCGGCGCTAGAAAGCCCCCTCGGCAAAAACCTGCCGGATCTCGCTCAGGCTTCGGCCCAGGCTGAGCAGCACCAGCAGCAGCAGCCGGGCCTTGTGCGCGTTCAGGAAACTGGCGGGAATCGCCCCGGCCCCCACCAGGGTCGCGCCGCCGCCCGCGTAGCCGTAGGCGGGAATCACGGGTCCCGCATGGGTGCGGGTGGCGATCACGACCGGTTTCCCAAGCGAGGCGGTCCGGGCGACCAGCGGCAGCAACTCGGCAGGCAGGTTGCCGGTGCCCAGCGCGGCGATCACCAGCCCGTCGGCGCGGGCCTCGGCCTCCGCGTAGCCCTCGCCGCGCCAGCCCGCGTAGGCGTACAGGATCTCGACGCTGGCCCCCAGGGCAGCCGGGGCATACACCGGGCGGGCTTCCGGCACCGCGAAATAGCGCAGGTGGGCCACCTGACCAGGCGCCCCGCCCCCTGTGCGGTCGATGCGCCCGATGGGGCCGGGGTAACCGCCAAAGGCGTCCACGGCGGTCGTGTGGACCTTGGTCACGGTGCGGGCGTCGAAGATGTCGCCGCCGAAGACGACCAGCGGCCCGCGCCCACGCGACTGCGGGTGCAGGGCGACCTGCGCCGCGTCCAGCAGGTTGCCGGGACCGTCCCAGGAGGCCTCCTCGGCGTGGCGCATGCTGCCCGTGAGCACGACCGGGGTGGCGGTGTCCAGCAGCAGGTGCAGCAAGAAGGCCGTCTCCTCCAGCGTATCGGTGCCGTGCGTGACGACCACCCCGCCGTGGTCCGGGGCCAGCTCCCCGATCAGCTGCGCCAGCGCCAGCATGTGCGCGGGCGTGACGTGCGGACTGGGCAGGCGGAAAGGCTGATGCACCGTGACGGTCACGCCCGGCAGGCCCGGCATCGCGGGCGCCTCCTGCGGGGTGAGGCCGGGACCGTGCGGGTCGGGACGGCTGGCGATGGTGCCCCCCGTGTGAATCAGCGCCAGCCGGCGGCCCGGCGGCCCAGCCTCAGCCTCGGGAGAGCGCGCCGTCACCGCCCCCCCCGGCGGCGCTCGGACAACATCACCCACAGCAGGGCGACCCCCAGCACCACCAGCGTGGAGGGCAGCTCGGCCAGCGCGGCGTCGGCCAGACTCGCGCCCGCCCGGGTCCGCTGCACCAGGCCGATGACCAGCCACAGGCCCGCCGCCAGCACGGCGGTGAGCAGCACGCGCGGGGTGAGCCTCATCCCGGCGGGGCCTGCTGCGAGACCGTCCGCTGGGCTTCCCGGACGGCTGTGCACCCCGGCCCACCGGGACGCTGTGTGCCCCGCGCTGCCCGAGCTGGCCCGCGCCTCGCCACGGGCCTTTTCACTCGTGCGCGGCGTCGATCAAAGCCTGGGCGCCCTGCCCCAGCATGTCGGTCGCCAGCTCGGCACCCAGGTCGGCGCATTCGGCGGGGTCGCCCGAGGTGGTGGCGCGGATCACCTGCGAGCCGTCGAGGGCGCCCACCCAGCCTTCCAGGGTCAGCACGCCGCCCTTGACGCTGGCGTGCGCCCCCACCGGGGCCATGCAGCCCGCGCCCAGCCCAGCCAGGAACTCGCGCTCGGCGGTGATGCGGTCGTCGGTGCCGTGGTCGTGGATCGCGTAAGCGACCTCGATGCTCAGGTCGTCGTCGGCGCGGGTCTCCAGCGCCAGGGCGCCCTGGCCGGGGGCCGGAAGCAGCACATCGGGTTCCACAAACTCGTCGATGCGGTGGCGCATCTCGGTGCGGATCAACCCCGCTGCCGCCAGGATGATGGCGTCGTAGTCGGGCGTGCCGATGGCGGCCAGCCGGGTGTCGATGTTGCCGCGCAGGTCGATCACCTGAAGGTCGGGGCGGTAGGCGCGCAAGAACGCCTTGCGCCGCACGCTGCTGGTGCCGATGCGCGCGCCCTGGGGCAGCTCCGAGAGGCGCTTCATGCCCTCCTTGCCGATCAACACGTCGCGGGCGTCCACCCGTTTGGGGATGGAAGCGACCTCCAGCTCGGCGGGCTGCGCGGTGGGCAGGTCCTTGAGCGAATGCACCGCGATGTCGATACGCTTTTGCAGCAGCGCGTCCTCGATCTCCTTGACCCAGAACCCCTTGTCGCCCTTCTGGGCCATCGCCTGAAGGCTGGCGCGGTTGCGGTCGCCCTGGGTGCTGATGGTCTGGATACGAAAATCCGTGTCCGGCCACTCCTCCTTCAGCCGGGACACCACCCACCGGGTCTGTGCGAGCGCGAGCGTCGAGCCGCGCGTTCCAACCGTCACCGTCCGCATAACCTGCGCAGTATAGAGGGTGTCCACCCCCCGCGCGTCGGCCTCCTCACACTGGCCCGCACTGGGCGCCCGCGGCGACGCGCCCCGTCAGGCCCCACCGCCCCCTCACGGTTGGGGGGGCCTGCTGGACCGCAGAGGCGGCGCAGCGGGTGGAGGGGCAGCCTCTCCCCGCCCCGCTCCCCACGCGGCTACAGTTCGGCCCGGTTACAGCTCGGCGTCGAGGTCGTCGGGCACCGCGACCCCGGCGGCAGGCTGCGGGCGCACGAAGCGCAGGTAGTCGAGCCAGGGGGGCGTGTGGCCCAGCAGCCGGATCAGCAGCACGATCTGGGCGGTGTGGCGCACCTCGTGGGTCATGACGTGCCACAGCAGAGCGTCGAGGGTCACGGTGTCGCTGGCGGGGTCGTCCTGTACCAGCTTGACCGGGCGGGAGAGGTCCGGCCCGGCCTCCAGAAGAGCGCGGGTGCGCTCCGCGACCCTCTGGCCGTACTCGATGATCCAGCCCAGGTCGTACTGCTCGGCGCGGGGGGTGACCCAGTCGTGGGGGTACTGCCCGGCCACCCCGTCGCCGCGCGCGATGGTGTGAACCCAGTGGTCTTCGACGTCCGTGACGTGCAGCAGCAGGTCCTTGATGTTGCGAAAGCGCTCGCCATGCTCGATCAGGGGCCGGTCCAGATCGTCTCCTGGCAGCGCCCGCAGAAAGTTCCACAGCTGCTCACGCGCGGCGGCAAGGTAGGCATAGTACTCACGGACGTTCATCGGTGCCTCACAGCATACTCCGCGCCCGCCGCCGCCGCCTGAGGTCCCTGGACGCAAGCAGGGTCCCCCGCCGGGGGGGCCAGCACCGGCGCCAGCGCCCGGCGCACGTCCTCCAGGGTATCGACCTGCACCAGCGCGTCCCGAAGCTCGGGGTGCGCAGGCAGGTAGCGGGGCAAGACCTTGCGCAGCGGCCGGACGCTCAGCAGCCCGAAGCGGTCGGGGCCGTAAAAGGCCACGTGCAGCTCGGCGTGCCGCAGGGCGGTGCGGGCACGCTCGGCGGCGCCCGGTTCCTCCTCCTGACCACCAGCGAGCGCGCGAAAGAGCCAGGGGTTCCCCACCGCGCCGCGCCCGACCATCACGGCGGCGACCCCGCTGCGCAGGCGGGCGCGGGCCTGGGCCGCGCTGGTCACGTCCCCGCTGCCCACCACCGGCACCGGCACGCTGGCCGCCACGCGGGCGATGGCCTCCCAGTCGGCCTCGCCCGTGTAGCGCTGGGCGCTGGTGCGGCCGTGGACGGTGATCAGGGCGGCGCCCGCCTCGGCCAGCCCCTGCGCGACCTCCACGCTGCGGTCCTCGTCCCAGCCCAGGCGAATCTTGGCGCTCACGTCGAGCGCGGTCGCCTCACGCATGGCCCGCACCAGCGCAAAGGCGACTTCCGGCGTCTGGAGCAGGCAGGCCCCGCCGCGCCCACGCACCTTGGGGACCGGGCAGCCCATGTTCAGGTCGAGGGCAGCGGGCGCGAACCAGCCTTCGGCCCGCGCCACGGCCTGCGCCAGAATCTCCGGTTCGGCGCCAAACAGCTGCACCACCCGGCCCTGCTCGCCGGGGTAGGGGCGGCCCAGGGTGAGTTTGTCGGTGTCGCCGCCCAGCACCAGGCCGCGCGCGCTGATCATCTCGCTGACGGTCCACAGCGCGCCCTGCTCGGCGGCGAGTTGCCGCAGCGGCGCGTCGCTGTAGCCCGCCATGGGGGCGAGCACCGCGCCCGGACCAGCCAGACGCCGCGCGTAGAAGCCGGGCCGGGCCTCAGGCCGGAGGGGAGGGCCGCTCGTCATTCCGGACAGGGTAGCGCAGCCTTCCCCCCCAGCGGGTGAAGTGAGCCTCAAGCCGCTGCGGGCGCCAGATTCATGCGGCGCGCCGGGCGGGGCGGGGTATGCTGCGGGCCAGTCCGGCATCCCCTTTCCCTTCCCTTTCCCCGCCCGCCGGACGGGAGGCCTCCGACCTTGAACGTCACGCCGCTGACGATGCAACACGCGCCGCTGCTGCACACGCTGTACGCCGCCGCTCCCGGTTATTTCGAGCTGCTGGGCACCCGCGTGCCCACCCCCGAGGAAGTGCAGCGCGACGTGGAAATCGCCCTGCTTGACCCCCGGCGCCGCCTGGACCTGCTGCACGACCCGGCGGGTCAGCTGGTCGGCAGCCTGGATTGCAAGCACGACTATCCTGAACCCGGCGACCTCACCATCAACCTGCTGCTGATCCGCGAGGACCGCCAGTCGCAGCGGCTGGGCGAGCAGGCCGTGCGCGACCTCGAAGCCCGGCTGCCTCCCGGCACCACCCGGGTGCTGGCGAGCGTGCTGGGCGACAATCCGCGCGGCGCCCGTTTCTGGGAGCGCCAGGGCTACACCTTTGCCCTCGACGCCCGCCCGGTGATGACCTGGTACGCCAAATCGGTCGCGGCGGCCCAGCCGACCAGCCCCAAGCCGCTGAGTCTCGCGGGCGACTGAGGGGCGCCCCGCACCCCTAGACTGCCCGGGTGATCATCAAGTACGGCGGCAACGCCATGAAAAGCCGGGAGCTGCGGCGCGCGGTCGCCGGAGAGATCGCGGCCCTGCGGGGCGAATATTCCGTGGTGGTCGTCCACGGAGGCGGCCCGGTGATCGAGGGCGAACTCGCCGCGCGCGGCCTTCCGTCCGAGTTCCGCGCGGGGCTGCGGGTCACGTCCCCGGCGGCGATGGAGGTGGTCGAGATGGCCCTCTCGCGGCTCAACAAGCAGCTCGCGCAGGAGGTCGGCGGGTCCGGCGGCTGGGCGGTCGGCCTGATGGGCCGCGACAGCGCCCTGCTGCGCGCCGAGGTCCTCGACCCCGAACTGGGCCGGGTGGGGCGGGTCACCGGGGTCAACGCCGCGCTGCTGCGCACGCTGCTGGGCGCCGGCATCCTGCCGGTGGTGGGCTGCGTGGCGGTGGGGAGTGACGGCGAGGCGCTGAACGTGAACGCCGACACCGCCGCCGGGGCAGTCGCCGGGGCGCTGGGGGAAGGCATCGTGTTCCTGACCGACGTGGACGGCGTGTACCGCGCCTACCCGGACCCCGCGAGCCTCGCCCGGCAGCTCACCCGCGCCGGGGCCGAAGCGGGCATCCGGGAGGGCTGGATCGCGGACGGCATGGTGCCCAAGGTGCGCGCGGCCCTGGACGCCCTGGACGCCGGGGCACCCTTCGCCGTGATCGCCAGCGGCATGACGGCGGGCGTGCTCGCGGCGGCCGTTCGGGGCGAGGCGGGTACGCGCCTGACGCCCTGAGGTCGAGATCTACCGCGTGAGGCTGAAGATCAGGGTGTCGCGCAACTGCGCGGGGTCGTCGGCGGCCACGGCGTCGTTCTTGAGGGTGGCGTCGAGCGTGTAACCCAGCGCGCGGGGAATGTGGGCGCTGCGCCCGTTGCAGGCGTCACACCGGATTTCCAGCCGCCGAAAGCCCAGGCCGCCTTCCCCGGGGGAGCGCAGGGCCAGGTCGGTCAGAGCGCGGGCCACCTCGGTCGCGTAGCCCTGCCCGGTGTGGGGCGTGGCGATCCAGTAGCCGATCTCGCCTTTCGGCACCCGCCAGTCGAGGGCGTGGTAGCCGCTGCTGCCCACGAACGTCTGCCCGTCGGCACTCCAGACGTGCAGCCGCAGGTTCTCGCCCGCCGCGTAAGCCTCGGCGGCGCGGGCCAGGTTCTCGCGCGTCCCGGCGAGGTCGGCAGGCTGCTGCGCCCAGACCATCCAGGGCCGCAGCTCGGGCAGCGAGGCCTGGACGGCGGCGTGGACGGCCGGGGCGTCCTGGGGGCGCGGCGCGCGCAGCAGCAGGCGGGGGGTACGGAACTCGTGGGGCAGGGCAGGCACAGGGGCGGGGGGGGTCACGGAATCAGCTCCTCCAGCCGCGTCAGCCGCTCGCGCAGCGTCCCCACGTCCGGCGCGACGAGGTTGACGTGCCCCAGCTTGCGGCCCGGGCGCGGGGCCTTGTGGTAGAGGTGGACCCGGGTGCCCGGCAGGGCGCCAATGCCCGCCCAGTCCGGCGCTCGCCCGTCCGGCGTGCCCACCACGTTGACCATCGCGCAGGGAAGCAGCGGCGCCCAGTCGCCCAGGTCCAGGCCCAGCACCGCGCGCACCTGCGCCTCGAACTGGCTGACGCCCCCGCCGTCCTGGGTGAGGTGCCCGGAGTTGTGGACGCGCGGGGCGACCTCGTTGGCGAGCAGCTCGCCCCCGGGCAGCTGAAAGAACTCGGCGGTGAGCAAGCCCTCCAGCCCCCAGGCTTCTGCCACGGCGCGGGCGGCTTCGCGGGCGAGGGCCTGGGTCCCTTCCGGCGCGGCGGCCGGAAAGACGCTGGTGCGGAGGATGCCCGAGCGGTGGGTGTTCTCGATCAGCGGCCCGCAGGCGACCGCGCCCGCCGCCGTGCGCGCCACCGCCAGGCTGAGTTCGCGCACGAAAGGCACCCGGCCCTCCAGCACGCAGGGCACCCGGCCCAGAGCGTCCCAGGCGGCGCGCAGCTCGGCGTCGCTGCCCACCCGCAGCTGCCCCTTGCCGTCGTAACCCAGTTCGGAGGTTTTGAGCAGGCCCTCGCCGCCGACCGCCGCCAGCGCCCCCGCGAGGTCGCCTTCCGCCTCGACGGTCACCCAGGGGGCGGTCGCCACGCCCGCCGCACGCAAGGCTTCTTTCTCGCGCGCCCGGTGCTTGGAGCGGGCCAGCAGCGCTCCCCCGGGCCGCAGCGGCACCCGGCCCTCCAGCGCGGCGAGGGCCTCCAGCGGCACGTTCTCGAACTCCAGCGTCACGGCGTCGCATCCGGCCAGCCGCGCCAGCCCCGCCGGATCGGTGTAAGGCGCCCGCAGGTGCTCGGCACACAACCGCGCGGGCGCCTGGGGGTCGGGTTCGAGGACCAGCGTCCGCACGCCCAGCGGCAGGGCGGCCAGGGCCAGCATCTGGGCGAGCTGGCCGCCGCCGAGAATGCCGAGGGTCAGGCCGGAAGCGGTCATTCGGCGCCCGCCTGCGGATGCCCCTCGAAGAAGGGGTCGTCCAGCACGGCCTGCGTCTGCCGGGTGCGGAAGGCGTCCAGCCGGGCACGCACCCCCTCGTCGGTGGTGGCAAGCAGGGCGGCGGCGAAGAGGGCCGCATTTTTCGCCCCCGCCGCGCCGATGGCGAAGGTCGCCACCGGGACCCCGGCGGGCATCTGCACGATGCTCAGCAGGCTGTCTTTGCCCGACAGCGCCCGCGACGCCACCGGCACGCCCAGCACCGGCACCCGGGTAAAGGCCGCCAGCATCCCCGGCAGGTGCGCCGCGCCCCCCGCCCCGGCGATGAGGCAGCCGAACCCCAGCCGCTCGGCCCGCGCCGCGTAGGAGGCGAGCAGCTCCGGCGTGCGGTGGGCCGACAGCACCCGCACCTCGTAGGGAACGCCCAGGGCGGCCAGCAGCCCCAGGGCGCCCTCCATCGTCTCGAAGTCGCTTCTGGACCCCATCACCACGCCCACGCGGGGCGGCTGCTCTCGGTCGGTCACGGCCCGCATGGTAGCGCCCCGCCGGGACGTGCCTGACGGGGGGCGGGCAGGAGGCGGGGCCAGGCGAGCGGCGGCCCCGCCGGGTTCCCAGGGCGCGGCGGACCTCGGGGGGGGGCCAGCGGCATGGGGGCGAACGAGGCGGCGGTCGCCAGCGGGCAGGAGGTGCACGGCGCGCGGTTTTCCTGCCGCTCCTCGCCCGGATGCCGGGGGCGTGAGGCCGCCTTTGGAAAGCCGGGGGCGGCCACGTTAGCCTGGGCCTGTGACCGCCGCCCCGACTGACCCCGCCGAGCCGGACTACCCCTGGCTTTACGCCCGCACCCGCGCGGGCCGGGCACGCGGGCCGGAAGCGGCGCGGGCGCTGCTCGACCGGCTGGGCGCCCCGGACCGGACCTTCGCGGCGATCCGGGTGGTGGGGACCAACGGCAAGGGCAGCACCTGCGCGATGCTCGAAGCCGGGCTGCTCGCCTGCGGCGTGCGCGCGGGCCGCTTTACCAGCCCGCACCTCCAGCACTTCGGGGAACGCATCCGGGTGGGGGGGCGGGACCTCGACCCGGCGCGCACCGCCGCGTTTGTCGGGTGGGCGAAACGACACGCGCCCGACGCCGCCTTCTTCGACCTCACGCTGGGGCTGGCCTGCCAGGTGTTCGCCGAGGAGGGCGTGCCGCTGGCCGTGGTGGAAGCCGGGGTCGGCGGCGCGTCGGACGCCACCGGGGCGCTGCACCGGGTGCAGGCGGCGGCGCTCACCAACGTGGACCTCGACCACGTCGCCGCGCTGGGGCCGACCCTGCACGACATCGCCCGCGACAAGGCGGGGGCCGCCCGCCGGGGCGCGCCGCTGCTGACCACCGAGGCGGGAGAGGCGCTGGAGACCGTGCGGGTGGTCGCCGGGGAGATCGGCGCGCCCCTCCTGACGCCGCAGACGCACCCGGCCCTCTTCGCGCTGCCGCGCCCGCCTGCCCTGCCGGGGGTCCACCAGCACGCGAACGCCGCGCTGGCCGCCGCCACCCTGCGGACGCTGGGCTACCCGGCGGGCGTGGAAGCCGCCCTGGACGCCACCCACCCGGCCCGGCTGGAACGTTTCGAGGTCGGCGGCAAGACCGTCTGGCTCGACGGCGCGCACAACCCGGCCGCAGCCCGGGCACTGGCCGCCAGCCTGCCGGGCGCCGACGTGCTGCTGTTCGGTAGCCTGGCGCGCAAGGACACCGCCGCTACGCTCGCGCCGCTGCTGGCGCTGGCGCCCGTGCGGGTCTACACCGCGCCGGAGGGCGCCGCCGCCCCGCCGGGGGACCTCGCCGCCGCGTATGGCGGGCAGGCGGTGCCGGACCCCGCCGGGGCGCTGGCCCTCGCGCTGGCCCTCACGCCGCCCGGAGGCACGCTGCTGGTCACGGGCAGCCTGTACCTCGCCGGAGCGGTCCGCGCCCAGCTTGACAGGCAGAGGCCGGAAGGCTAAACTTCTCTCCGCTCTGGGTCGTTAGCTCAATTGGCAGAGCAGCTGACTCTTAATCAGCGGGTTGTAGGTTCGATTCCTACACGACCCACCAGAGAAGTGCCCGACAAAGGCCCCGCCGCTGTGCGGGGTTTTTTGTGGCCTGCGCTTCTGCTGGCTCCGCCCGGGCCGGAGCGCCTGCGCTAGCCTGGGGCGCATGAGTGACCGACCGCCGGTGGACGAACATCCCAGCTGGGCCGCGCTGGTGCCGGGCGGCGCGCAGCCCTGGAAGACGCTGTCCTCGCGGGTGCTGGTCGAGGGTTTCCGGGTGGTGCTCGAAGACCGGGTGCAGACCCCCTCGGGCGCGGAGGTCGTGTACCAGTACCGCCCCCGGGGACCGCGCGCGATGTTCGTGCTGCCGGTGACCCCCGGGGGCGAGGCGGTCCTGATCCGGCAGTACCGCTACCCCCTCCAGGCGACCGTCTGGGAGGTCGTGGCGGGCGGCGTCGAGCGCGGCGAGGACCTGCTCACCGCCGCCGCGCGCGAACTGGCCGAGGAGGTGGGGGGCGTGGCCGCCGAGTGGCTGCCCCTTCCCGGCTTCTACCCGCAGCCCAGCATCAGCGGGGTGATCTTTTACCCCTTGCTGGCGCTGGGGGTCACGCTGGGGGACACCGCCCACGAGGACAGCGAGGTGATCGAGCGCGTGACCGTGCCGCTGGCCGAGGCCTACCGGATGCTGGAGGCGGGCGAGATTCAGGACGGCGCGAGCAGCCTGACCCTGTGGCACGCGCGGCGGCATCTGGAGGAGCGCGGCCTGCTGTGACTGAGTTGCCCGCGCCCTTCACCACCCTCGCGGGGCCGCACCGCCAGGATGCGGTGATCGAGAACAGCGAGTTCCTGGCCTTTGCCGCGCGGGCCGACACCCCGGAGGAGGCGCTGGCGCAGCTCGCCGCCCTGCGGGAGCGCTACCCCGGCGCCACCCACCACTGCTGGGCCTACCGCATCGGCCCGCTGTACCGCTTCGGGGACGACGGCGAACCGGGCGGCACGGCGGGCGCCCCCATCCTGCGGGCCGCCCTGGGGCAGGGCATGGACCACGTGATGGTCGTCGTCGTGCGCTTCTACGGCGGCGTCAAGCTGGGGACGGGCGGGCTGGTGCGCGCCTACGGGGGCACGGCGGCCGAGTGCCTGCGCACCGCCCCGAGGCTGGAGGTGCGGCCCCGACAAAGGCTGACCGTGCGCGTCCCTTTCGAGCACCTCAGCGTGCTGTATCACCTGCTGGGCACCTTCGACACGGCGCGCGGGCCGGAGACGTACACCGCCTCTGGGGTAGACCTCGCGGTGGAGGTCTACCCAGAGGACGCGGCGGCCTTTGCGGCGGCGCTGCGGGACGGGACGCGGGGAGCAGGAGAGGTCGAGGACTGACCGCTATCCTCCCCCCATGACCTCCCCCCTGCCCCTTCCCTACCGCGTCGGCTACGGCGAAGACGCGCACCGTTTGAGTGAAGGCCGCCCCCTCACGCTGGGCGGCGTGCCCATTCCCCACGCCGAGCGCGGCGCGGTGGCCCACAGTGACGGCGACGCCGTGCTGCACGCGGTCGCGGACGCGCTGCTTTCCGGCCTCGCGCTGGGGGACATTGGGCACTACTACCCCGACACCGCCGAGGAGAACGCGGGGCTGGACTCGCGGGTGATCTTGCAAGAGAGCCTGGCGCTGGTGCGCGAGTGGCGGTACCGCCCGGTCAACGTGGCGCTGGTGGTCACCCTCGACCGGCCCAAGCTGGGGCCGCTGCGCGGGGACATCGCCCGCAGCCTCGCCGCCCTGCTCGGTCTGCCGGAAACCGAGGTCGGCGTGAGCTTCAAGACCTCCGAGGGGTTGGCGCCGGATCACGTGCAGGTGCGGGTAACCGTGCTGCTGGTACGCGACCGTGACTGAACTCCCCAGGGTTGGCCCCCTCCTGCACATCGTCCTGTACGAGCCGGAAAAGGCCGGAAACGTCGGCAACGTCGCGCGCACCTGCGCCGTGCTGGGTGCCGAGCTGCACCTGATCCGGCCCTTCGGCTTCCACCTGCACGACCGCGAGTTCCGCCGCGCGGTGATGGACTACCTGGAAGGCGTGCGGCTGCACGAGCACGCGAACTGGACCGCCTTTCAGGGCACGCTGGCCCCCGGCGCGCGGGTCTGGGCCTTTTCCACCCACGCGGCCACGCTGCACACGCGCGCAGGCTTTCGCCGGGGCGACTTCCTGCTGTTCGGCCCCGAGTCGCGCGGCCTGCCAGGCTGGCTGCGGGAGGGCCTGCCCACCCTGAAGCTGCCGCAGCCCGGCGGGGGCCGCAGCCTGAACCTGGCGGTGGCGGCGGGTGCGGCGGCGTTCGAGGCGGGGCGGCAGATCGAGGGGTGGTAGACGGACCGTTCCGCCACCAGCGAAGGCCGCTAGGCTATCCAGCGCATTTCGACGCTTTTCGAATCAAGTAGATTTGTTTCGAAGGAGGACGAAATGAAGTGGATTCGAAGTGGATGCCTGGCGCCGTGGGGGACCCCGCGCGGCCAGCGGCGCGCGCCCTGCCTGCCCCCCGCCGGGAGGGGCCACCCGTGAGCGCCGACCTGAACGCCCGCGCGGCCCTTTTCCGCGCCCTGTCGCATCCGGCGCGGCTGGGGCTGCTGCGGCTGATCTGGACGGGGCCGCTGTCTGGCGACACCCTCGCGCGGCTGATGAACCTCGCGCCCGCGACGGTCAGCCACCACCTCGCGGGGCTGGCCGAGGCGGGGCTGACCACCGTGCGCCAGGACGGCCACCACCGCCTGCACGGGGTCAACCACGCCGCGCTGGGGGCGACCCTCTCGGCCCTGATCCGGGGCGAGGCCGCCGCGCCCGCCGCGCAGGACCCCTACCGCGCCCGGGTCCTGCGCGCCTTCGTCAAAGACGGGCGGCTGACCCGCATTCCCGCCCAGCGCAAGAAACGCGATGTGATCCTGCATGAACTCGCCTCCCTCTTCGAGCCGGGCCGCAGCTACAGCGAGCGCGAGGTCAGCGACGCCCTGGCCGGGTTCCACCCCGACTTCTTCACGCTGCGGCGCGAACTGGTGGGCCTGGGCCTGCTGGCGCGCGAAAAGGGCGTGTACTGGCGGGTGACGGAAGGGGTCACGCCGCACACACCCCAGATGGCCGACGACCTCACCCTGACGCTGCCGGGGACCGTAAAGTGACCCCCATGACCCTCTCCTTCGACGACAAGCTCGCCCGTTACGCCGAACTGCTGGTCCGCACGGGCGTGAATCTGCCCCGGGGCGGCAAGCTGCTGGTGCAGGCGCCGCTGGAGGCCGCGCCGCTGGTCCGGCTGGTGGTCCGCGCCGCGTACCGGGCGGGCGCCGTGGACGTGCGGGTGCTGTACAACGACCCCCAGCTGGGCCTGGCGCTGTTCGAGGACGGCACGGACGAGGCGGTGGAGTTCCTGCCGGAGTGGCACGCGGCCCAGCGCGAGGCGATGGTGGCGGACGGTTACGCGTCCATCGGTCTCGTGGGTGAGGACCCCTCGCTGCTGGCGGGCGTGGACCCCGGACGCATCGCGCGGCGCTCCAAGCTCATGGCCCAGGCGATGAAGACCGTGTCGGAGGCGACCGGCGGCTTCGAGGTGAACTGGACGGTCGCCGCGATGTCCACCCCCGAGTGGGCCGCCCGCGTCTACCCGAACCTGCCGGGCGAGGAGGCGGTCGCCCGGCTGTGGGACGACATCTTCGCCGTGACGCGGGCCGACCGTACCGACCCGGTCGCCGCCTGGGACGCGCACCTCACGCGGCTGGAGCGCCTCACCGCTTACCTCAACGCCAAGCAGTACGCGGCCCTCCACCTGAGGTCCGAGCTGGGCACCGACCTCACGGTGGGGCTGGCCGACAACCACGTCTGGCAGGGCGGCGCCGAGACGGCCAGAAACGGCGTGCGCGGGGTGCCCAACCTGCCCACCGACGAGGTGTTCACCGCCCCGCACCGCGAGCGGGTGGACGGCGTGGCGGTCGCCTCCAAGCCGCTCTCGGCCCGTGGGCAACTGATCGGGGGCATCCGGGTGCGCTTCGAGGGCGGGCGCGCAGTGGAGATCAGCGCCGAGCAAGGCGAAGACACCCTGCGCGGGCTGGTCGACACCGACGAGGGCGCTGGCCGCCTGGGCGAGATCGCGCTGGTGCCCGCCTCGGCGCCCGTGGCGCAGACCGGAACCCTCTTCCTGAACACCCTCTTCGACGAGAACGCCGCCTCGCACATCGCCTTCGGGCGCTGCTACCCCACCAACGTCCGGGACGGCGAGAACCCGGAAGCCCTGATCGCGGCGGGCGGCAACGACTCCCTGATTCACGTGGACTGGATGCTCGGCACGCCCGGCACCGACGTGGACGGCGTGACCGCAGACGGCACGCGCGAACCGCTGATGCGCGGGGGGGAATGGGTGGTCGGGGACCAGCCCGCCGCCCCCGGCGCCGAGGCCGGAGCTTAAGCCTTTCGGGCTGGGGGCTGAGGGCCGGGGGCGGACGACTCGTTACAATGCCCTCCATGACCAGCGACCTCTACCACGCCGAAGGCTTCACCCCCACTCCGGAACTGTCGGGCGAGCGCCAGACCCGCTTCTCGCAGGTGCCCGAACTCGGCGACGGCATCGAGCCGGGCAAGGCCTACCGCGCCGTGCTGGAGACGAGCAAGGGCCGCCTCGTCATTGACCTGTACTCCGACGACGCGCCCATGACCGTCAATTCCTTTGCGTACCTGATCCGGCACCACTATTACGACGGCATCAAGTTCCACCGGGTGATCGACGGCTTCATGGCGCAGGGCGGCGACCCCACCGGCACGGGCACGGGCGGCCCCGGCTACACCTTCGACGACGAGATCAACGGCAACCGCCACGACGGCAAGGGCGTGCTGAGCATGGCGAATGCGGGCCTCCGGATGGGGCAGGGCACCAACGGCTCGCAGTTTTTCATCACCTTCGGCCCCACCCCGCACCTCGACGGCAAGCACACCGTCTTCGGGCGCGTGGTGGAGGGGCTGGACGTGCTCGACCGCCTCACCCGCATCCAGCCGGGAATGCCCGGCACCCCCGACGTGATCGAGCGGGCGTATCTGGTGGAGAAGAGCGCGGGCTGAGGCCCTGAGGCTGCGCGGCCGGGGGCGGGGGCGAGGGGGAGACTGCCGCCCCCGGCCGCTGTGTGGGAAGGCCGTGAGAAGCGGAGGGGTAGACTGCCCCCATGGACAACCGCACGAACCTCGACGACTACCTCGCGGGACTGGGGATCGCGGACGCGGACGAGACGGCCTCGCCGCCCCCGGCCCCGGAGGCCCTCCCGGCCGCTGTCCCCGTGGCGGAGGCCGCCCCCGAGGACCCCCGCGCGGCCCTGGAGCGTTTTTTGACCGGCCTGACCGCGCGCATCGACCCCGGCCTGAGCGTCACCGTCCGGGAAGGCGAGGACGCGCTGGAAGCCGAGATCACGGGCGAGAGCGCCGCGCGGCTGGCGGGCCGCGACGGGCGCACCCTGGGCGCCATCGAGGTGATCGCCTACACGGTTCTCGCCAAGCAGGCGGGCCGCAGCGACCTGCGGGTGCGGGTGGATGTGGGCGGCTTTCGCAAGCGGCAGGCCGACACGCTCGCCAAACTGGCCGAGCGCCTCGCCGTGCAGGTCGCCAAAAGCGGTGAGGCGCACGAGCTTCAGCCTATGCCTGCGGGCGAGCGCCGGGTGATTCATATCGCCCTCAAGGAGCATCCCGACGTGACCACCGAATCGGTGGGCGAAGGCACCTCGCGGCGCCTGATCATCCGGCCCCGGCACGGCTAGCCGCAGACCGTGAGCGGTGAGAAGGCGTCCCGGCCGCCGCTAACCACCCCCGCGCCCACCCTGCGCGAATGGCTGCGGGAAGCCGCCCACGCGCTGCGGGAGGCGGGCGTGCCCTCGCCGGAAGCGGATGCCCGGGCGCTGGTCTTGCATGGCTTGAACCTGGGCGCCGTGGACCTGCTGACCCGTGCGGGCCAGACGGTGCCAGAGGCCGACGCCGCGCGGGTATGGGCGCTGGTGGAGGAGCGGGCCGCACGGGTGCCCCTCCAGCACCTGCTGGGCGAGGTGGAGTGGGGCGGCGTGCGGCTGCGGACGGACGGGCGGGCGCTCGTGCCCAGGCCCGAAACCGAGTGGCTGCTGCATCTCGCGCTGGAGGCGCTGCGCGGCGTGCCTGCCCCCCGCGTGGTGGACGTGGGCACGGGCACGGGCGCCCTCGCGCTGGGGCTGAAGGCCGCCCGGCCCGATGCCAGCGTCACCGCCACCGACCTCAGCCCAGAGGCGCTGTCCCTGGCCCGCGAGAATGGCGCGCTGAACGGCCTGGAGGTGGAATTCGCGGAGGGCAGCTTGCTCGCCGGGCGGCCCGGTCCCTTCGACCTCGTGCTCAGCAACCCACCCTACCTCCCCGACGGGGACCGCGCTGAGGCTGACCCCGAGGTGAGGCATGACCCCGATCTCGCCCTGTACGCCGGAGCGGACGGGCTGGACGTGGCGCGGCCCCTCGGGTCGCAGGCAGGGACCGTGCTTGCGCCGGGGGGCCTCCTGCTTCTCGAACTCGACCCCCGCAATGCCCCCACGCTGGCCGAGGAATTGCAGGGGCAGGGCTGGGCGGCCGAAGTCCTGCCCGACCTCACCGGACGCATGCGCTTCGTGCGGGCGACTCCACCGCCGCCCAGAGTCAGCCCTGTTCGGGAATCTGACGCAGCAGGTTGACGGTCTCGATCATGGCGAGGACGGCCTCGCCGCCCTTGTTCCCGGCCTTCGTTCCGGCCCGCTCGATCGCCTGCTCGGTGGTGTCGGTAGTCAGCACCCCGAAGGCAATGGGCACGCCCGTGTGCAGCATCGAGTTCAGGATGCCGTTCGTGGCCGCGCCCGCTACGAAGTCGTAGTGGTCGGTCGCCCCCTTGATGACCGCCCCCAGGCAGACCACCGCGTCGTAGCGCCCGCTCTCGGCCAGCCGCCGGGCGACGAGCGGCACCTCGAAGGAGCCGGGCACGAGGTAGTGGTCGAGGTCGGCGCTGTCCCCGCCATGCTGCACGAAAGCGGTCTGCGCCCCCTCCACCAGCCGGTCCACGATGAAGTGGTTCCAGCGCGTGCTGACGATGGCGAACTTGAGTCCAGTGGCGATCAGGGTGGCCTCGGTGCGGTTCATGGGGGCATTGTGCCGCGTCCGCACGGCGGGGACGCCTGACCCGCGCGGCTTAACACGGTGTTAAGGTGGAGCACGGCAGCCCCCGGCTGCGTCCCTCTTCCTTCTCCTTCCACCCGCGTCCCGCGAGACGCCCCGCGTCCTCCCCCGGCGCGGTAAGCCCGTCCGAGAGACGGCGATGGAGGCCCCCGAATGACCAGCCACGCGCACCCACGAGCGTCTGCCCGATCTTTTGCGGGAGACGCTCGCCTTACCTTTTCCAGGGAGTCCCGGCATGAAGCTTGAGCAGCGTTACGAGGGCAAGGCCAAACGGGTCTACGCGACCGCAGACCCGCACGAGTACGTCGTGGAGTACAAGGACGACGCGACCGCCTTCAATGGCGTGAAAAAGGCCCAGGTTGCGGGCAAGGGCGAGATCAACAACGCGATCACGGCGCACCTTTACCCCTTGCTGGAAAGGGCCGGGATTCCGACACACTTTCTGGAGAGGCTGAGCGACCGCGAGCAGCGGGTGCGGGCGGTCGAGATCATCCCCGTCGAGGTGATCGTGCGGAACGTGGCCGCCGGGAGCTTCTGCAAGCGACTGGGGCTGGAGGAGGGAACGGAACTGGCCCGCCCCGTCGTCGAGTACTGCTACAAGTCCGACGCGCTGGGCGACCCCCTGATCAACACCGACACGGCAGTGGCGCTGGGCTGGGCGACCGAGGAAGAGCTGACGCGCATCCGCGAGCTGGCGCTGAAGGTCCGCGATTTCCTCACGCCCTATTTCGAGGCACGCGGCATCCGCCTGATCGACTTCAAGCTGGAATTCGGCCGCACCCACGACGGTCAGGTCGTGCTGGCCGACGAGATCAGCCCCGACACCTGCCGCTTCTGGGACGCGGCGACGGGCGAGAAGCTCGACAAGGACCGCTTTCGCCGCGACCTCGGTGGGGTCGAGGATGCCTACGCCGAGATGCTGCGCCGCGTGACGGCCCTCGCCTGACCTGCCCCTGCACCCCCCACGAGGTTCCCATGCCCCAGTACCAAGCCAAAGTCTTCGTCACCCTCAAGCCGTCCATCCTCGACCCGCAGGGCCGCACCGTCGAGCGGGCGCTGTCGCACCTCGACCACACCAACGTCTCGGGCGTACGGGTGGGCAAGCTGATCGAACTGACCCTCACGGGCGAGCGCCCCGAGGTCGAGGCGCAACTCGCGGGCATCACGCGGGACGTGCTGAGCAACCCCATCATGGAGGATGCCCGCTGGGAGCTGGAGGAAGCATGACCACCCCCCAGCCCGTCAACCTGGAGCAGAAGTTCGGCCTCTTTGCCGAGGCGTGGAGTCCCAAAGTCGTGGGGGAGCTGAACGGCCAGCAGGTCAAGCTCGCCAAGTTCCGGGACGAGTTCATCTGGCACGCCCACGAGCACGAGGACGAGCTGTTTCTCGTCGTGCGCGGAACGATGCGGATGAGTTTCCGCGACCGCGAGGTGCTGGTGCGCGAGGGCGAATTTCTGATCGTGCCGCGCGGCGTGGAGCACTGCCCCGCCGCCGAGGGCGAGGAGACGTGGGTGCTGCTGCTGGAACCCGCCTCGACTGTGAACACCGGCACGGCGGGCGGCGAGCGCACCGTGACCGACTTGGAGCGCCTGTGAGGACCGCCGTCATTCAATTCCCCGGCTCCAACTGCGACGCCGACGCCCTGCACGCGGCCCGCCTGACCCTGGACCCGGAGGCGCGGTTCGTGTGGCACACCGAAGCCGGACTGCCGGAGGGCACCGAGCTGGTGTTCCTGCCGGGCGGCTTTTCCTACGGCGACCACCTCCGCTCGGGCGCGATTGCCGCCCGCAGCCCGATCATGGAGGCGGTCAAGGCGCACGCCGAGCGCGGCGGCTTCGTGCTGGGCGTGTGCAACGGCTTTCAGGTGCTGACGGAAGCGGGGTTGCTGCCCGGAGCGCTCTCGCGCAACCGCGACCTGCACTTCCACTGCGCCCCGGTGCATCTGCGGGTGGAGAACGCGCACACGGCCTTCACGGGGGCGTATGACCCCGGCCAGACCATTGAAATCCCCATCGCGCACGGCGAGGGCAACTACTACGCCGACCCGGAGACGGTCGCCCGGCTGGAGGCCGAGGGCCGCGTCGTGTTCCGCTACGTGGACAACCCCAACGGCTCGCTGAACGACATCGCCGGAATCGTGAACGAGGGCGGCAACGTGCTGGGCATGATGCCCCACCCCGAACGGGCGGTCGAGGCGCTGCTGGGGAGCGAGGACGGGCTGGGGATTTTTGAAAGCCTGAAAGGGGCGCTGGTCAAGTGACGCAGGTGAACTCTCTCCGCTCCCAGGCCACCACCTTCGGCCTGACCGAGAGCGAATATGACCTCCTCGTGTCGGGCATCGGGCGTGAGCCGAACGCGCTGGAGGCCGCCATCGTGGGCGCGATGTGGTCCGAGCACTGCGGGTACAAGAACTCGCGGCCCCTCTTTTCGGCCTTTCCCACGACCGGGCCGCAGGTGCTGCAAGGCCCCGGCGAGAACGCGGGCGTGGTGGACATCGGGGAGGGGTGGGGCGTGGCCTTCAAGATGGAGAGCCACAACCACCCCTCGGCGGTGGAACCCGTGCAGGGCGCGGCGACGGGCGTGGGCGGCATCCTGCGCGACATCTTTGCGATGGGGGCGCGGCCCTTTGCCGTGCTGGACTCGCTGCGCTTCGGTAACCCCGACTCCCCCCGCACCCGCTTTCTGGTGAACGGCGTGGTGGAGGGCATCTCCCTCTACGGCAACGCGATCGGCGTGCCCACGGTGGGCGGCGAGGTGACCTTTCACCCGTCGTATCAGGAGAACCCACTGGTCAACGTGATGGCCCTGGGCCTACTGCGCCACGAGGACTTGGCGAAGGGCACGATGGGCGAGGTCGGCAACCAGATCGTGTATGTCGGCTCCAAGACCGGGCGCGACGGGCTGGGCGGCGCGGTCTTCGCGTCGGCGGACCTCAGCGACGCCTCGCAAGCCGACCGCCCCGCCGTGCAGGTGGGTGACCCCTTCATGGAGAAGCTGCTGCTGGAGGCCACCCTGGAGGCGATTGAAGCCGGGCTGGTCGCGGGCGTGCAGGACATGGGCGCGGCGGGGCTGGTGTCCTCCACCTGCGAGATGGCCTACCGCGCCGGGCTGGGCATCACGATGGACCTCGACCTCGTGCCCACCCGCGAGGAAGGCATGGTGCCGATGGAGCTGTGCCTGAGCGAGTCGCAGGAGCGGATGATTCTGGTCCCCGTGCCGGGCCGGGAACAGGAGCTGCTGGACCTCCTCGCCAAGTGGGAACTGGACGTGGTGACGATTGGGGAAGTGGAGGCCCACGACCGCTACCGCCTGACCTGGCGCGGCGAGGTGGTGTGCGACCTGCCCGTCGCCCTGCTGAACGAGGCTCCCAAGTACACCCGCGAGGGCGTGGAGCTGGAAGAAATCCGGGCCAAGCGCGAGCGCGACCTGAGCGGCGTGCCCGTGCCCGGCGACCTCGGCGCGGTGCTGGTGGACCTCCTCTCGCACCCCACGATCGCCTCCAAGCGGCCCATCTTTGAGCGGTACGACCATCAGGTCATGACGAACACGGTGGTCGTGCCCGGTGCCGCCGACGCCGCCGTGCTGCGCGTCAAGGGCAGCGGCATGGGCGTGGCCGCGACCTCGGACTGCAATCCGCGCTTCGTGTATCTGGACCCCTATACCGGAGCCGCCGCTGCCGTCGCGGAGGCCGCTCGCAACCTCGCCTGCGTGGGGGCGACGCCGCTGGCGATCACGGACAATCTCAACTTCGGCAACCCGCATGAGCCGGGCGTGTACTTCCAGCTTCAGCAGGCGGTGCAGGGCATCGCGGACGCGTGCCGGGCGCTGAACACGCCAGTCACGGGCGGAAATGTCAGCCTGTACAACCAGTACGCGGAAGGCGATCACAAGGTCGCCATCCACCCCACGCCGACCATCGGCATGGTGGGCGTGCTGCCTGACGTGACCGTGCGGGCGACGCTGGACCTCAAGGCCGGGCCGCACGTCCTCTACCTGCTGGGCGAACACGCGACGGGCATCGGGGCCTCGCAGTATTTGGAAACGGTGCATGGGTTGGAGGCGGGGCGGGTGCCGGATCTCGACCTGGGGCTGGAGGCGAAAGTCATCGCCGGGACGCTGACCCTGATTCGCGCCGGGCTGACGACCACCGCCCACGACGCCTCGGAGGGCGGGCTGGCGGTGGCCCTTGCGGAGATGGCGATTGCAGGCGGGCAGGGCCTGAAGGTGCTGCTGGACGCGCCGGAAGGCGTGCGCCCCGACGCCCTGCTGTTCGGGGAGGCGCACAGCCGCGTGATCGTGGCCGTGGCGGTGGGCCACGAGCAGGAGGCCCAGGACGTGCTGGAGGGCCTCGGCGTGCCCTACACGGCGCTAGGCGAGAGCCTGCCGGGGAGTGACCGGGTGACCATTGCGGTGAGTGGGGCGAACGTACAGTTGAGCGTGAACCTCGACACGCTGCGCACCGCCCATGAAACCCCCCTGCGGGAGATTCTGGGATGATCTTCGACCCGGCGACCGACAAGCCGCAGGACGAGTGCGGCGTCTTCGGGCTGTATTCTCCCGCGCCGGAGGACCTCGCGTGGCTGACCTACCTGGGCCTCTTTGCCCTGCAACACCGGGGGCAGGAGGCGGCGGGCATGTGCGTCAGCGACGGCGACAAGTTCCACGTCGACAAGGACCTCGGGCTGGTCACGCAGGTCTTTGACGAGCGGCGGCTCGACGGCCTGCGTCTGCCCAACGCCCGCGTGAGCATCGGGCACGTGCGCTACTCCACGACCGGCTCCAACCTGCGGTTCAACGCCCAGCCGCTCACCACCCGCACGAACAAGGGCATCCTGGGACTGGCGCACAACGGCAACTTCGTGAATGCCCGCGAGGTCCGCAGCGGCATGCTGATGGAAGGGGCGCTGTTCCAGACCACCAACGACTCCGAGGTCATGCTCAACCTGATCGCCCGCGAGTCGCACATGGACCTCGTGGAGGCGACCGCCAGCGCGATGAAGGAGCTGAAGGGCGGCTACGCCTGCGTGCTGATGAGCCGCACGCAGCTTCTGGGCTTCCGCGATCCGCACGGGGTCCGGCCGCTGGTGATCGGGCAGCGCGAGGGGACAGGTGGAGCGGGGGGCGCGTGGGTGCTGGCCTCCGAGCCGTGTGCCCTTTACGCCGTCGGTGCCCGCCTGATCCGCGACGTGCAGCCCGGCGAACTGGTGTGGTTTGACCGGGACGGCCTGCACTCGCTGATGGTGGAACCGAAGCGGCCCACCCCCTGCTCTTTTGAATGGATCTATTTCGCCCGCAGCGACGGCGCTCTGGACGGGGTGGACATCCACGAGAGCCGCCTGCGCATGGGTGCACAACTGGCCCGCGAGAACCCCATAGAGGCCGACATCGTGGTGCCCGTGCCCGACTCCGGCATCGGCGCGGCGATCGGGTACGCCCGCGAGAGCGGTATCCCCTTCGACTACGGTCTGTACAAAAATCCCTATGCGGGCCGCACCTTTATCGCCCCCACCCAGGAGGCGCGGGAGCTGAAGGTCAAGATGAAGCTCTCGCCCACCTCCGCCGTGCGGGGCCGCCGGGTCGTGCTGGTCGACGACTCCATCGTGCGCGGCACCACCAGCCGCCAGATCGTGAACCTGCTGCAGGATGCGGGCGCCACTGAGGTTCACTTCCGCGTTTCCAGCCCGCCCATCACGCACCCGTGCTTCTACGGCATCGACACCGCCGCCCGCAAGGAACTCGTCGCCAGCACCCACAGCGTCGAGGAAATCCGGCAACTCATCGGCGCGGACACCCTCGCCTTTATCAGCGAACGCGGGCTGCGGGAGGCCATCGGCGGCTCCGGCCTGTGCGGAGCGTGCTTTACTGGCGAGTACCCGGCGGGTACGCCGCTGCTGAACGATGTGGATAAGCTGGCTTTGGAGGTGTAATTCAAATGGATTTACAAAGTATACAGCTCACCGCCAGCGCAGTAAGGCAAAGTTTCACAGAGCTTAATCCCTACTATAGATCGCAACTGCTTCCAGTGTTGGAAGGAGATGATTTGGAACTTGTTAAACAGTTCTTATTCTGTGCTTTGAACTACCGTACAGCAGCAGACAGTTTAGTAGTAGGCACAGAAAATTTATTCCAGCTAAATAGGCAGCAGCCAGAACATTCTGATATCCCTGAAAGTTTGGAGGTGGAAACTGGAGCCTCATATATAGAGGATATTAGGTTCTGCTATCCAAGTGAGGATGGCAATGCCGCAGAAGAATCTGGCATATCATTTAATCAGGAGTCCAGATTAATCATAGGAAATTTATCCTCCCTCTTACGTCAAGATATTAATTCACTTGTAAGTTTGGTGGGTGAGGATATTATAACTTCTCAGGAAGAGTATAATGACGGCGAGTAGTACTAAAACCCTCACCGAGTCTGATTTTGTTAAACAGATTATTGCGAACTCGAATGCCCTTAGTAGCCATTTAACTAAACCAAGTAAGACCGGCAAGTCCTCCTTAGGACTAGATGGATATTTAGAGTTCTATATCTTTAGCGTCGTCGTACGAGCGATGAAGAAAAAGGGATTTAGCTGCTTATACTTTAATAGAGATGCAAATCAGCGTTTTTTAGTCCCACAAGCAGGACATAACATATCTTCTAATTTTTCATATGTTAAATTTGTTAAGCCGAGATGTGACGAATGGGTATGTAAAGAAGCACACATTAGTCTATTTGTAAAAGGTGCTTCAGGAGTAAAGCAAGAGGCGGACGTGTGTGTATTGCCTATCGGTAATGGAAAGTATTATAGAAACTCAGGAAAGACTTTTGAGTGCGTACAAAGAAATCTCTCTAGGGGTCAAAAGTCAGGGTGAGGTATGAGAAGTCGGCTCCTGTACGGTGTTTTCTGCGATGAAGAACACCCGGAGCCGACCCCCTCAAT
>NZ_JACHFN010000024.1 GCF_014201885.1 Deinococcus budaensis
AACGAAGAAGCCTGGTGGTGCGGGAGGCCGACCGCAAGGTCACCGCCTACCACGAGGTCGGCCATGCGCTGGCCGCTCAACTCCTCCCCCATGCCAACCGGGTCGCCAAACTGACGGTGGTGCCGCGCGGCCGGGCGGCCGGGTTCATGATGCCCGATGCCGACGACCGGCTGCACGTCACCCGCCCGGCGCTGGAGGACATGATCGCCGTGGCGCTGGCGGGCCGCGCCGCCGAGGAGGTGGTCTACGGCGAGGTCACGACCGGGGCGCAAAACGACTTCCAGCAGGCGACCGGCCTCGCGCGGCGGATGGTCACCGAGTGGGGCATGTCCGGGCGCATCGGCAAGGTGGCGCTGGCGACCGACGAGGGCAATTTCCTGGGCGGGGGGCCGCAGGCACTCCCCATGAGCGAGGCGACCGCCTTCGCTGTGGACGAGGAGGTCAGCGCCCTGATGGACCGCGCCTACGCCCGGGTGCTGGCCCTGCTGGGCGAGCACCTCGGCCGCGTCCACGAGATCGTGGAGGTGCTGATGCGCCGCGAGACCCTCAGCGGCGACGAGTTCTCCACCCTGCTCGCCGGGGGCACCCTGGATGGCCCCCCCGGCGCAGCTGGCCCGGCGCCCGCTCCCCTGCCTGTCTGAGCGCGCGGCCTCCGCGTGGCGGGCCGGGCGTCAGGTCTGCTCGTCCTCGTCGGGGTCGCGCAGCAGGCTGGGCTTGACCGGCGCCTGGGTGCGGTTCTGGGTCTCGCGCGGATCGCGGACAGGGGCCGCCTCCTGGGTCAACCGGATCTCCAGCGGCGCGGCCCCGAAGTTCAGCGAGCGCTGCGGAAAGGGGATCTCGATTCCGGCCTGGTCCATCGCGATCTTGATGCGGCGGTTGAACTCACGCCCGACCGCGAACTGGCTCTTGGGCTGCACCTTGAACAGCGCCCGCAGGGTCACCCCATCGGGCGCGAGTTGGGTCACCCCCTGAATCTCGGGAGCTTCCAGAAAGTAGTGCGCCCAGGCGGGGTCGGCGTGCAGCTCGTTGCTGACCGCTTCCAGCACCCGCAGCGCATCGTTGATGTTGGCGGCGTAGGTCACGTCCACCGTGGCGACCACCCGCGACCAGTCCTTGCTGCTCACGCTGACGGTCTGAATCTGGCCGTTGGGCACGATATGGACGGTCCCGTCGAGCGCGCGCAGGGCGGTGGCGCGCAGGTTCAGGCGCTCCACGTTGCCGCTCAGCGGTCCGCTGTTCACCGTGATCACGTCGCCGACCCCGTACTGGTCTTCCAGCAGGATGAAAAAGCCGTTGAACACGTCCTTGATCAGGCTCTGCGCGCCGAAGCCCACCGCCAGGCCCAGCACCGAGACCCCAGCCAGCAGGCTGGTCGCATTTACCCCCAGCGTCTGGAGGCCCGCGATCAGGCTGATGATGACCACCACGACCTTGAGGGTGCTTTCCACCACGCCCTTGAGGGTCTGCACCCGCACGCTGCGGCGGTTGAACTCCTCGCCCGCCACGATGCGCTCGCTGAGGCTGCCGATCAGGTTCCAGGCGATCAGGGCCAGGGCCACCGTCACCAGCACCTGCCCGGCACTGTTGCGAAAGCCCTGCACGAGGTCTTGCCCCACCTCGAACAAGACCGGCACACTGGGCAGGTACGCGACGTGCGTGGCGACCGACAGCCAGCAAAACGCCACCACCAGCAGCCACAGCCACTTCAGCCCGGTCAGCAGCGCGGGACGGACATACGGCTCCAGCGCGCGCAGCAGCATCCCGCCGAAGCGGTACAGCGCGTAGGCGATCAGGAGGGTCAGCGCCAGGCCCAGCCACACCTGCGGCTTTTGCAGTTGAAACGTCAGTTCGTCCAGCATCCGCTCAGCCTCTCATGAGGCGATGAAGAAGGCCAGCCTGCCCCGGCTGCCGGGAAGCGGGCGGGCGGCGCGGGGGGAAGCTCAGGCGGGTGCGGGCGCCAGCGCCGCTTCCAGCCGCTCGATCAGATCGGCCTCGTGGGCGCGCGAGGCCCGCAGCAGGGCGTTCTTGACGGCGCGGGCGTCGGCGCTGCCGTGGCCGATAAACGCCAGGCCGCGCACGCCGATCAAAATGCTCGCCCCGTAGGTGCTGGGGTCCATCCGCTCGGCCAGGCCGCGCAGCGCGGGGCGCACCAGCAAGCCGCCGAGTTTGGTCTTGAGGCTGCCTCCCAGCGCGTCGCGCACCCACCCGAACAGGACCTTGGCCTCGCCTTCCGCGAGCTTGAGCACCACGTTGCCGGTAAAGCCGTCGGTGACCACGATATCGGTGGTGCCCTGGAAGATGTCGCGGCCCTCCACGTTGCCGTGGAAGTGGATGCCGTGGCCGTCTTGCGCCCGCAGCAGCGCGTGGGCGTCGAGCACCAGCTGGCTGCCCTTGTGGTCCTCCTCACCGATGGAGAGCAGGCCTACCGTGGGATCGGCCTGCCCTTCCACGACCCGCAGGTACACCGTGGCGAGGCGCGCCCACTGCGCGAGGTAGGCGGGTTTCACGTCCGCGTTGGCACCCACGTCGAGCAGGGTCACGAAGCCCTTTTTGCTGGGCAGGTGCGTCAGGATCGCGGGGCGGTCCACACCCCGGACCCGGCCCAACGTGAGCAGCGCCGAGGCCATGGTGGCGCCGCTGTGGCCCATGCTGACGGCGGCGGCGGCCCGGCCCTCCTTCACCAGCCGGGTGCAGACGTTGATGCTCGCGCCCGTGCGGCCCCGCACGTCGCTGGCGTGCTCGGTCATGCCGATCAGGTCGGGGGCGTCCACCACCGTCAGCGGCAGGCTGGCGCTTCCGGCGTGCTTGCCGAGTTCGGCGTGTAGGGCCACGCGGGGCCCGACGAGCAGCACCGGCACCCCCGCGCGGGCCGCCTGCACGGCGCCCTCGACGTTGGGGGCGGCGCCGTGGTCCCCACCGACCGCGTCGAGCGCGATGGGCAGCGGCGGACGCGGGGTCCGGGCGGCGGAGGCGGGCGGCTCAGCGCTCATCGGCGTCCGTCAGGGGCACGCTCACGTAGTACGGGCGGCTCTCGCTGCCCCGGCCCTCGCCCCGCCCCTCGCTGGGCAGGCGGTAGCCGGGCCGCTCGACCTGCTCGCGAATGCTGGCGAGGTCCACGTAGCTGTCGGCCGCGTTGCGCAGCTCGTAGCTCGTCATCTCGGGAATGCTCGCCACCACCACCCGCTTGCCGCGCGCCCGCAACACCTCCACCGGACGCTCGAAGTCGCCGTCGCCGGTGAGCAGCACGGCGGTGTCGAAGCGCTCCGCCGTGGTCAGCAGATCGGTCACGATCTCGATGTCGAGGCTGGCGCGGCGGTGGGTGTCGCCGTGCTCGTCGGTGCTCTCGCGCAGCGGGCGGGTGCGCACGGTGTAGCCCATGTAGGTCAGCGCGTCGATAAAGCGCTTTTGCTTGTCGTCCACCTGGGCAGGCACCGCCGTGTAATAAAAGGCGTTGTGCAGGGCGCCGTAGGCCGCGAAGTGTTCCAGGATCTTGCGGTGGTCGAAGTTCCACCCCAGCCGCTTGGCCGCCGCGTACACGTTGGCCCCGTCAATAAAAAGTGCGATGCGTTCTGTCATGGGAATCTGCCTTTCCGGGCGGGTCATGGCTGGCTCCCGGCGCCATCGCCAGCTTCTTCAGGATAAGGGGCGCGGGCGCGGGCCTCAATCCACCCCGGTGGCTCCCTGTCCCGGAGGCGGTGCAGAGGCGTGCGGCGTGATCTGAGGGCGCAGCGCCGGGTCATGCAGCGCCTCCCACACCTCGGCGCGCAGCCGCCGCAGGTCTACCCCGGCGTACTCGGGCGGCAGGCGGTCGAGGTAGCGCCCGGCCTTCTCGAAGTTGCGGTGGGTCAGGCTGCCGTGGTGCCAGCGCTTGTGCAGGGCCGCCGCAAGCAGGATCAGGGCCTGAAGAAAGTGCCGCTCCTCGCCGCTGGCGCGCTGCCAGGGACCCTCCCAGGCCTCGTGCGCCTCCCACCACTCGCCCCTGCCAAACAGCCGCGCTCCGGCCCGCAGCGCCTCCCCGAAGTTCTCCGGCATGGCGGCAGGCTAGCGCGCGGGCGGCGAGCGCGGCAGCGGAATGAAGGGCGAGTTAGCCTCCCTCCATCTCTCCCATATCCACCCGGCGCCTGTGGGCGTAGACTCCGGGAATGAAGCCTGTGGAACTCACGGACAGCAACTTCCAGACCGAGACGGGCCAGGGTCTCACGCTGGTGGACTTCTGGGCGCCCTGGTGCGGTCCCTGCCGCATCATCGCCCCGGTCATCGAGGAACTCGCCGGGCAGTACGAGGGCCGGGTCAAGGTCGCCAAGCTCAACGTGGACGACAACCCCGCCGTCTCCGGCCAGTACCGCGTGATGAGCATCCCCACCATGATCCTGTTCAAGGACGGCCAGCCGGTCGAAGGCATGGTCGGTGCCCAGCCCAAGCGCGCTTTCGAGGCGCTGCTCGACAAGTACGCCCAGCCTGCGGCCGCCGTCAGCAACTGATCCCCGTTTCGTCACCGCAGGGCTGCCCCCGGAACAGGGGGCGGCCTGCTTTGCGGCTCAGAAGCGCGTGACCCCTGGCGGTGTCCAGGCGTGCAGCGCTTCCGAGAGCAGGACTTCTCCCTCCTCCCACTCGCCGTGGCCGCTCGCCACGTTGAGGTGCCCCGCTTCCCCCGCCGTGACGAACTCGGCCTCCCAGGCGTCCGCGAACGCCTGCGCCCGCTCGGAGCGGACGTAGGGGTCGTTCTCGCTGGCGACGACCAGCGCCGGAAAGGGCAGCGGGGCAAGCGGCACCGGAGCCAGGGCCAGAACGGCGGGCGCGAGGTCGGCCATGTCCGCCTGCCCGGCGTCGGTGGGGCTGACCAGGAGGGCGCCCCGCACCCGCCCGTGCCCGCCGAACAGCCGCGCCCAGTGCACGATGGTCAGCACCCCGCAGGAATGCCCGACCAGCACGAGGTCGCCGGGTGTCGCCTCGATGACCTCGTGAAGCCGCGCCGCCCAGGCCTGCGGGGTGGGCGCCTCGGGGTCGTCCTGCTGGACGCGGGCGGCCCCGAACTTCTCGGTCCAGAGCGTCTGCCAGTGCCCCGGCCCGCTGTCGCCCAGGCCGGGCACGATGACGAGGGTGGGGGTCATGCGGGGAAGCTATCAGTTTTCCGGCAGGCGCCAAAAGAACAACCCCGCCGAAGCGGGGCTGGACCAACCCGGTCTGGGATCAGACGAGTTCGATCAGGGCCATCGTGACGCCGTCGCCGCGGCGGGTGCCCACACGCAGGATGCGGGTGTAGCCACCCTGGCGGTCGGCGTACTTGGGCGCGACCTCGTCCATCACCTTGCGGACCACGGCGATGTCGTGGATGTCGCGGGCGACGAGGCGGCGGGCGTGCAGGTCCCCACCCTTGGCGGTGGTGATCAGCTTCTCGACGTAGGGGCGCAGCTCCTTGGCCTTCGTGAGGGTCGTCTGGATGCGGCCCTCGCGCAGCAGGGCAGTCGCCTGGGCACGGGCCAGGGCGACGCGGGCGCTGCTGTTGCGGTTGAGCTTGCGACCGGCTTTACCGTGACGCATGGGATTCTCCTTGGGGGGCACAGGCGCGGGCGAGTCTCTGGCCCGCGCGCTGGAATTAGTCTCTTAACGCCAGCCCGAACTGCGCGAGCTGCTGCTTGATCTCGTCGAGGCTGCGCTCGCCGATCCCGGGGACCTTTTTCAGGTCACGGTCGGAAAGAGCGCACAGGGCGTCCACGGAGTCGATGCCTTCCTCCTTGAGGGAGTGCAGCACGCGGGTCGTGAGGCCCAGACCTTCCAGCGTCACGCGGGGCGTGTCGTGGTCGGCGGGGTACGGCTGGGGGTTGATGCTGAGTTCCGGCTGGCGGGGCAGCTCGTAGCCGCTCGCGGCGGGCGCGGCGGGCGTGTACACCGGCTGCGGCACCTCGGGGGCGGCGGCGGGCAGCGTCTCCACGTTGCCGAAGACCGTCAGCTCGTCGCGCAGGATGTCCACGGCCGCGTCCAGCGTTTCCTGGGGGCCGACGCTGCCGTCGGTCCAGACCCGCAGGATCAGGCGGTCGAGGTCGGTCTGCTGGCCCACGCGGGTGTTTTCCACGTGATAGGCCACCCGGCGCACCGGGGAGAACACCGCGTCCACCGGGATCGAGTTGATGCGGTCTTTGGTGGAGTGCTTGTCGGCCGGAACGTAGCCCTCGCCTTCCTCGACGCGCACCTCCATCACCAGCTTGCCGTCCTCGGCCAGCGTGGCGATGGTGAGGTCGGGGTTGACGATCTCGGCGTCGCTGGGCACCTCGAAGGCGCTCGCCTTGACCACGCCCTCGCCCTGCGCGCGCAGGGTCAGCGTCTTGGGGCCGGGCGCGTGAAACTTCACCACGAGTTCCTTGAGGTTCAGGATCAGGCGGATCACGTCTTCCTTGACGCCCGGAATGGTGGAAAACTCGTGCAGGACATCCTCGATGTACACGCTCGTCACGGCCGTGCCGGGGATCGAGGACATCAGGATGCGCCGGATGGGGTTCCCGATGGTGACGCCGTAGCCGCGCGTGAGCGGTTCGAGCACGAACTCGCCGTAATCACCGTCGACGCGGGCTTTGAGTTGAGGGCGCTTTTGATCCACTGGGGCCTCCCTGATTAGCGCGAGTAGTACTCGATGATGAAGTTCTCGTTGATCGGCAGCGCCAGGTCCTCGCGCGCGGGCAGACGCGAGAAGGTGCCGCTAAAGGTCTCGGGGTTCAGCTCGATCCAGGGGCTGGTGCGGCGGCGCTTTTGCGCCTCCATGTTCTCCTGGATAAAGCCCATCGAGCGGCTCTTCTCGGACACGCTGATCTCGTCCCCGATCTTGACCCGGTAAGACGCGATGTCCACTTTCTTGCCGTTCACCAGCACGTGCCCGTGGCCGACAAACTGCCGGGCCTGACGGCGGGTGCTGGCAAAGCCCATGCGAAACACGACGTTGTCCAGGCGGCGCTCCAGCAGCTGCAAGAACACCGTGCCGGTCACGCCGGGCACGCTCGCCGCTTCCTCAAAGAGGTTGCGGAACTGCCTTTCGCCCATGCCGTACAGGCGGGCGAGCTTCTGCTTTTCCCGCAGGCGCACGCTGTAGTCGCTGGGGCGACCACGGCCACGGCGCTGGCCGTGCTGGCCGGGCGCGTAGGGGCGCTTGTCGAGGTACTTCTGGACTTTTTCAGTCTCCGCGAGGTTGATGCCTTCGCGGCGGCTGAGCTTGGTAATGGAACCACGGAAACGACCCATGTTTAATTCTCCTTGCGGTGCCCGTCACAGCCGGGTCACCGGGTCTGCTGCCCTCTGGTGCCCGCCTCCTCGCCGGTGGTGCGGCTGTTGCCCGCGCGCGGAGCACGGAGGCAGCGGAAGCGGGACAGGTGGGCAGCGGCGCTCGCGCGTTATGCGCGGTGCTTTTTCTTGGGACGGCAGCCGTTGTGGGGCACGGGGCTGTCGTCCATGATCGACTTGACTTCGATGCCCGAAGCCTGGATCGCGCGAATCGCCTGCTCACGGCCCGAACCGGTGCCGCGCACGACCACGTCCACGACGTTCATGCCAAAGGTCTGCTGGGCCTTTTTCACAGCGTCGGCAGCGGCGAGCTGGGCCGCGTAGGGCGTGCCCTTCTTGCTGCCTTTGTAGCCGATGGTGCCGCCCGAGGACCACGCGACGGAGTTGCCGTCGAGGTCGGTGATGGTCACGATGGTGTTGTTGTAGCTCGCGTGGACGTACGCGCGGCCCGCGCTGATGTTGCGCCGGGCGCGGCGGGGGGTCTTGCCCTTGGTGGTTTTCGCCATGGCTTACTTCCTCGCCGCCTTCTTCTTGCCTGCGACGGTCTTGCGCGGTCCCTTGCGGGTGCGGGCGTTGGTCTTGGTGCGTTGGCCCCGGACCGGCAGGCCGCGGCGGTGGCGCAGGCCACGGTACGCGCCGATGTCCATCAGCCGCTTGATGTTCTGTCCGACCTCGCTGCGCAGGTCACCCTCGACCTTGAAGGTCCGCTCGATGACGTCACGCAGGGAAGACTGCTCGGCCTCGCTGAGGTTCTTCACGCGGGTGTCGGGGTTGATCCCGGTCTGCGCGAGCACTTCCTTGGAGCGGGTCAGGCCGATGCCGTAGATGTAGGTCAGGCCAATCTCGACGCGCTTCTCGCGCGGAAGGTCGACGCCAGCAATGCGCGCCATTAGCCTTGCCTCTGCTTGTGCTTGACGTTGGTGCAGATAACCAGCACGCGCCCGTGGCGGCGGATCACCTTGCAGTTGTCGCACATCTTCTTGACACTGCTGCGAACTTTCATGCTTCCTCCTCGCAGCCGCCTCACGTCACGGTCCATCGTGACCATGCGCTCAGCAGCGCTCGACCCCCCTGACCTTCTCAGGCCTTTGCCGGGGAATCTGTTGGGTACTTCGGCCCGCAGGTTACTTGCGGTAGACGATGCGCCCGCGCGACGTGTCGTACGGACTGATCTCCAGAACCACACGGTCTCCGGGCAGAATGCGGATGTAGTGAATGCGCATCTTGCCGCTGATGTACGCCAGAATGTCGTGCCCGGTGTCGAGTTTCACGCGGAACGTGGTGTTGGGCAGCGCCTCTTCGACCACGCCCTCGGCCCGCACGGTATCGGACTCTTCCTTCTTACGCTTTTCCCGCTGTTCCGGCATTTTTCGTCTTGCCACGCAACCTCCAGGCTTGATACAAGCCAAAGGAAAAGCTAGCACGGAGGCGCGTGGCGGGGCAAGGGGCCAAGGCGGCTTTCGCGCCCGCCTCACCCCAGGGGTTCGTCTCTCCCGCCCGGCGCCCGTTTGGGCGGCCAGGCCCTCAGCGCAGCGTCTGGAGAACGCGGTTGTAGACCTCGTCCATGCTGCCGACCCCGTCCAGGGAACGCAGGTGACCGCGGGCGCTGTAGTAGTCGATCAAAGGCTGGGTCTGCTCGCGGTAGACCTGCTGGCGCTCGCGGGCGACCGCCTCGGTGTCGTCGGCGCGGGGGGTCTGTCCGGCAGAGGCAGCCTGGCGGCCCCGGTCCACGATGCGCTGCACCAGCAGCTCGTCGGGGACCTCCAGCAGCGGCACGGCGCTGACCGGAACGCCCAGTTCCTCCAGCAGCATGTCCAGGGCCTGCGCCTGAGCCAGCGTGCGCGGGAAGCCGTCGAAAATCACCCGCACCGGTTCCATCCCGGCCAGGCGGTCGCGGATCAGCGCGATCAGGATCTCGTCGGGCACGAGTTGCCCCGCGTCGAGAATGGGCTTGACCTGACGCCCGAGGTCGGTGCCGCGCGAGACGTGGTCGCGCAGGATGTCTCCGGTGCTGATCTTGGTGAGCTGGTGCTCGCGCGCGAGGCGCTCGGCCTGGGTTCCTTTGCCCGCTCCGGGAGGCCCCAGGAAAATCACGACCTTGTGTTTGGGTTGAGTCATCGTTCCTCCTGATCTCCGGTTGTACAGCATAGGCGGCGGGGGACCGCGCGGGCCGCCCTCAGGCTGGACAGCGGCCCTGTTCCCTGCGGGGTAACGCAGGCGCCCACACGCCCAGCAAAACGCCGCCGCCTACTGAGAAGCAGGCGGCGGATGAAGCGGAAAAACTCAGTTGTTCAGGCGTCCGCGAATGCGGCCCTTGCTGATAAAGCCGTCGTAACGGCGCACCGTCAGTTGCGCCTCCAGCTGCTTGAGGGTCTCCAGCGCCACCCCCACGATGATCAGCAGGCCGGTGCCGCTGAACTGGAAGGTCGTGATCCCCGTCACGCGCTGCACGATCTGCGGCACGACCGTCAGGATCACCAGGAAGATCGCGCCCCACAGGCTCAGGCGGCTGCTGATGCCGCCCAGGTACTCGGCGGTGGCGGTGCCCGGACGCACGCCCGGAATAAAGCCGCCCGCCTCGCGCAGCTGCTCACTGATGCGCTTGGGATCGAACTGCACGCTGTTGTACAGGTACGTGAACCCGAAGATCAAGAGAGCTTCCAGCGCGATGTACCAGGGACTCCCGAAGGTCAGGTAGGTCTGGATAAAAGCGTTGACCGCAGGCGCCCGCTCAGCGGTGGCGCTGCCGATCAGGTTGGGCAAGATCAGCATGGCCGAGGCGAAAATCACCGGAATCACGCCCGCCTGGTTGACCTTGATGGGCAGCCAGGTGGCCTGGCCTCCCAGGTTGCGCGCCGCGCCGCCGGGCGCTCCGCCCCGGGCACGGGCGTAGGTGACGGGAACACGGCGCTCGCCCTGGTAGACATACACGATCCCGGCGATGGTCACCAGAATCACGGCAATGAAGGCCACGATTTGCAGCAGCGACACCTGATCGGTGCGGAACAGCTCGCCGGTCGCCGCGATCTCGCGGGGGTAGTTGGCGATGATGCCCGCCGTGATGATCAGGCTGATGCCGTTGCCGACGCCCACCTCGGTGATGCGCTCACCGATCCACATGGTAAAGGCGATGCCCGCCACCTGGGTCAGCACCATCACCAGCGTGGTAAAGAGGCCGGGGTCCCAGCCCACCGCGATAAACGTGGGGTTGCTGGTGATGTACAGCGAGAAGAACAGTGCCTGCGCCGCCCCGAGGCCGATGGCCGCGTAACGGGTGTACTGGTTGATCTTCTTGCGGCCCTCCTCGCCCTCCTTGCTGAGCTTTTCCAGCGCGGGAACGGTGGTGGTGAGCAGCTGAATGACGATGCTGGCCGTGATGTACGGCAGCACCCCGAGCGCGAAAATCGAGAACTGCGAAAGATTGCCGCCCGAGATCAGGCTGATCAACCCGAAAAGGCCACCCGAGGTGGCCTCTGCGAGCGCTGCGGTGTTTACGCCGGGCGTCGGGATGGTGCTTCCGAGACGGTACACGGCGAGCAGCAGCAGGGTGAAGACAATCTTCCGGCGCAGATCTAGGATGCGGAACGCGTCGCGGAAGGCGCGCAGCATGTTAGCCCGCCTGCTCGGTCGACGCGGCCTCGCTGTCGTTCTGGGGCAGGACGACCCGGCCACCGGCCGCTTCGATGGCCTGCACCGCCGAGGCGCTCGCTGCGTCCACGTGCAGCGTCACGGCGCGGCTGATCTCGCCGCGGCCCAGCAGCTTGACCGGGCGGTTCTTGCGGCGCACCAGGCCCGCGAGTTCCAGCGCCGCGCGGTCGAAGGTTTCGCCCTCGAGGTCCGCGAGCTGCGAGAGGTTGATGACCTCGTAGGTCGTGCCGACGTTGTTGAAGCCGCGCTTGGGCAGCCTGGAGATCAGCGTGCTGCCGCCGCCGCCGAAAAACGAGCCTTTGCCCGCGCCGCTGCGCGACTTCTGGCCCTTGTGCCCGCGCCCGGCGGTCTTGTCGGTGCCGCCGGGACCACGCCCGACGCGCTTGCGGCTCTTGCGGCTGCCAGGAGCGGGAGTGAGTTCGTGAAGCTTCACGCTTCCACCTCCAGGAGGTGCTGCACGGTCTTGATCATGCCGCGCGTGGCGGGCGTGTCGTTGACCTCACGGCTGTCGCCGATCTTCCGGAGACCCAGCGCCCGGACCGTCTGCACCTGGTTCTGGGGACGGCCGATCACGCTGCGCTTGAGGGTGACTTTGATGGTGGACGTGGTCACAGGGCACCTCCCGCCTGGGCCGCACCGGCCTCGGTGGTCGCGGAGACGGCACCCGCCGCCGCCACACGGGGCTGCTGGGTCTGCACGTCGGTGCCGCGCATGGCCCGGACCTGCTTGGCGGTGCGCAGGTTTTTCAGGCCGTCGAACACCGCGTAGGCCACGTTGACCTTGTTGCGGCTGCCGAGTTCCTTGGAGAGCAGGTTGGTGATCCCCGCCAGTTCCGCGATCGAGCGCGGCACAGTGCCCGCGATCACGCCGGTACCGGGACCTGCGGGCTTGAGCAGCACGCGGCTGGTGCTGTTCTCCCCGACGATGTCGTGGGGGATGGTGCCGTTCTCGACCGGCACCGAGATCATGTTCTTGCGCGCGATGGCCTTGGCCTTCTCGATGGCGACCGGCACTTCCTTGGCCTTGCCGATGCCCATGCCGACGCGGCCATTGCGGTCACCCAGAATCACGAGCGCGGCAAAGCGGAAACGGCGACCACCCTGGTAGGTCTTGGACGTGCGGTTGACAAACAGCATCTTCTCTTCGAATTCGCTGGTCTCGCGCTCGCGGTCATTGCGACGGTTAAAAGTCAAGGCCACCCTCCCGCGCCGCATCTGCGAGCGCTTTTACGCGGCCGTGGTAGCGGTACTGACCACGGTCGAAGACGACCTGCTTGACGCCCTTGGCGGCAGCGGCCTCGGCGAGCGCCCGGCCCACGGCGGCGGCCGTGTCGGTCTTGGTGCCCGTCTTGACGGCGCCGCTGCTCGCGGCGGCCAGCGTGGTGCCGGAAGCGTCGTCAATGATCTGGGCGTAGATGTGCTTGCTGGAGCGGAACACGCTGAGGCGCGGGCGCTCTCCGGCGGCGACGCGCACCTTGCGGCGGGCGCGCAGCTTGCGGCGGACGGCAGTCTGGTTCGCCATTACTTCTTCCCTTTCCCGCCGGTGGCACCGGCCTTACCGGCCTTGAGGGCGATCTGCTCGCCCAGGAAGCGCACGCCTTTGCCGTGGTAGGCGTCGGGCTTGCGGACCTTGCGAACATTCGCGGCCACCTGGCCGACGAGCTGCTTGTCGATGCCGCTGACATCTATCTTGGTGGGTTCCGGCACGGCGAACGTCACGCCTGCGGGCGGCTCGATGATGACCGGATGGCTGTAACCGATGGTCATTTCCAGGCTCTTGCCGCTCAGCTTGGCGCGGTAGCCGACGCCGCGCAGTTCGAGGTTGATGGTGAAGCCGTCGCTGACACCCTTGACGGCATTGGCGACCAGCGAGCGGGTCAGGCCGTGCAGCGCGCGGTGCTCCTGGCGGTCGCTGGGACGGGTCACCAGGAGCGTGCCGTTCTCGTTGGTGATGTTCAGGGCCGGGTTGTAGGGCACGGTCAGTTCGCCGCGGGGTCCCTTGGCCGTGAACACGCCGCCCTCGGCACTCACGGTGACGCCGCTGGGGACGGGGATGGGTTGTTTACCGATACGGGACATGACTGTCCTCCTTCATTCCTTAAATTCGAGGGCCGCGGCAGCCGCCGGGCATTCGAGGTCAGGGGGGTGGCTCAGGCGCCGATACAGCTTAGGCCTGAGGCCTTTACCAGAGCACGCAGACGACTTCGCCGCCGACGCCCTGCTTGCGGGCTTCCCGGTCAGGCAGCAGGCCCTTGGAGGTCGAGACGACCGCCAGGCCCAGGCCGCGCTGGATACGGGGCAGGTTCTCGGCACTCACGTAAGCGCGGCGGCCGGGGCGGCTGATGCGCTCGATGTGCTTGATGACCTGCTCACGCTTTTGCCCGTACTTGAGGGTCACGCGCAGCACGTCGAACTTCTGCCCTTCGGGGCGGGTACGCTCGACCGAGGCGACGTAGCCTTCTTGCACCAGCAGCCGCGCGAGTTCTTCCTTGAACTTGGAAGCCGGGATGTCGACGCTCTCTTTGTAGGTGCGCGTCGCGTTGCGAATGCGCGTGAGCATATCGGCGATGGGATCACTCAGCATGGTTCTCCTCCGGGGGCGTGCGGCAAGGGAGGCCCAGAGGCCCCGGCGGGGGGCACGCCACCTGTCTGACGGCGTGCCGGGTCTTCCCAAAGAACGCGCTCCTGCGAGCACAGACGCTTCTTCTGTTGGGCTTGCATTCCCTGGCCCGGACGATCACCCCTCAAGGTGCCTGGAGCGCGTGGCCCGCAGGCGAGCGGTTCGTATCCGGGAGGGCCTGGATGACGGAGAGCGGCGGAGAAAAAGCCTACCAGCTGGCTTTTTTGACGCCGGGCAGCTCGCCACGGTGGGCCAGCTCGCGCAGGCAGATGCGGCACATGCCGAAGAAACGGTAGTAGCCGCGCGCACGGCCGCAGCGCGAGCAGCGGTTGTAGTTCTGCACGGCGAACTTCATGCCGCGCTCCGCCTTGACAACTTTCGAGGTATTCGCCATTAACCTGTCCTTATTTGCGGAACGGGAGACCCATCGCCTGGAGCAGCGCGCGGGCTTCCTCGTCGGTCTTCGCGGTGGTCACGATGGTGATGTCCATGCCGCGCACCTTGTCGACCATATCATAGGTGATCTCCGGAAAGATCAGCTGCTCTTTGATGCCGAGGTTGTAGTTGCCGCGGCCGTCAAAGGCGTTGGGGTTGATGCCGCGGAAGTCGCGGATGCGCGGCAGGCCGATGTTGATCAGCTTTTCCAGGAACACGTACATGCGCTCGTTGCGCAGCGTGACCTTGATGCCGACCGGCATGCCCTGCCGGAGCTTGAAGTTGGAGATGCTCTTCTTGGCCTTGGTGACGATGGGCTTTTGCAGGGTGATCAGCGCGAGTTCGCGGGCGGCCTTGTCGATCGCCTTGCTGTCTTCCTTGGCGGACCCCAGCCCCTCGTTGATCACGATCTTCTCGATACGCGGCACGGCCATCACGGAGGAGTAGCCGAACTGCTGCATCAGCGCGGGGCGGACCTGCTCGTTGTACTTCGTCTTCAGGGTCTGCATGTGGCCTCTCTTCGGGCGGGCTTCGTCGCCCGGGATCACGCGCGGGGGGCGTGGCCCTGCTGTCAGTCGATGACTTTGCCGCTCTTCACGGCGACGCGGACCTTCTTGCCGTCCACGAGCTGTTTACGCACGCGGGTGGCCTTGCCGGTCTCGGGGTCGACGATGGCGACCTTGCTGGCATGCAGCGCACCTTCGCGCTGCTCGATGCCGCCCTGCGGGTTACCTGCGCTGGGCTTGACGTGCTTGGTGACCAGGTTCACGCCCTCGACGACGACCTTGGCGTCACGCGGCAGCGCGAGCAGGACCTTGCCGGTCGCGCCCCGGTGCTTGCCGCGCAGCACGACGACGGTGTCGCCCTTCTTGACGTGCAGCTTGTCGTTGTGGTGGCTTCCGGCGCTGGGACGGGGCATTACAGCACCTCCGGGGCCAGGGAGACGATCTTCATGAAGCGGCGGTCGCGCAGTTCGCGGGCGACCGGCCCGAAGACGCGGGTGCCGCGAGGCTCGCCCTGGTTGTTGATGATGACGGCGGCGTTCTTGTCGAAGCGGATGGTGCTCCCGTCGGCACGCTTGATCGCGTGCGAGGTGCGCACGACCACGGCCTTGACCACGTCACCGGCCTTGACCGCGCCGCGCGGGGCCGCGTCCTTGACCGAGGCGACGATGATGTCGCCCACGTGGGCATAGCGCTTGTTGCCGCCGCCGCCGGTCGTCAGGCCCTTGCCGCCGATGCCGCTGTTGAGCACGCGGATGCACATGATCTCGCGCGCGCCGCTGTTGTCCGCCACATCGAGGCGGGACTGGGGCATGATCATGCTTCGCCTCCGGCGGGTTCGGTCTCGACCGCCGTGGTCTCGATGCCGCGGGGGCGCTCGACCAGGCGGGTGACCTTCCAGGTCTTCGTCTTGCTGATCGGGCGCACGGCGAGAATCTCGACGCGGTCACCGATACGGTACTCGTTGGTCTCGTCGTGGGCCGCGTACTTCTTGCTGCGGGTCACGATCTTGCCGTACAGCGGATGCATGAAGCGGCGCTCGACCTTGACGCTCACCGTCTTGTCGGCCTTGTCGCTCACCACGACGCCGGTAAAGGTCTTTTTCATTGGCTCTCTCCTGCGGCGGCCTGGGCCTGGCTCACACGTGCAGCGCGGCCCTGCTCACCACGGATGGTGTTGAGCTGCGCGACTTCCCGCCGCAGCTGCTTGACGCGGTGCGGCTGGGCCAGCTGGCCCATCGCGGCCTGGAACCGCAGCTCCATCAGTTCCTTCTTGCGCGCGTCGATCTCGCGGTCGAAATCGGCGGCGCCCAGATTGCGCATGTCACTGGGCTTCATCGTAGACCTCGCGCTTGACCATCTTGGTCTGAATCGGCAGCTTGTGGCCCGCCAGGCGGAAGGCTTCCTTGGCCTGTTCCTCAGTGACGCCCGAGACCTCGAACATCACGCGGCCCGGCTTCACGACGCTGACCCAGTACTCCACGGCGCCCTTGCCCTTACCCATTCGGGTTTCGGCGGGCTTCTTGGTGACGGGCTTGTCGGGGAAGATGCGGATGTAGATCTTGCCGCCGCGGCGGAAGTGACGGCTCATCACGATGCGGCAGGCCTCGATCTGGTTGGAGCGGATCCAGGCGGGTTCCAGCGCGATCAGGCCGTAGTCGCCGAACGCGACGTAATCGCCGCCCTTGGCGTCGCCGGTCATGCGGCCACGGAACTGCTTGCGGTACTTGGTGCGCTTCGGAAGAAGCATCACTCACCTCCGGGACGGCGCCGCGCGGTGGGGCGGCGGCGGTTGGGACGGTCGCCGCCTTCGGGGCGGGCGTTGCGGTCGTCGCGGCGCGGCGGGCGGGCCAGCGTCTCGGTCTTGCCGCCGATAACCTCGCCGTTGAACACCATCACCTTGATGCCCAGGATGCCGTAGGTCGTGCGGGCCAGCGCGGTGCCGTAGTCGATGTCGGCGCGCAGGGTGTGCAGCGGCACGCGGCCCTCGAGGACCTTCTCGGTGCGGGCCTGCTCGGCGCCGCCGAGGCGACCCGAGAGGATGATACGCACGCCACGGGCGCCCGACTCCATCACGCGCTGCGCGGCCTGCTTCATCGCGCGGCGGAAGGCAAAGCGGCGCTCGATCTGCTCGGCGATCCGCAGAGCCACCAGGGGGGCGCTGATGTTGGGGTTGGGGATCTCCGCGACGTTCACGGCCACCGTGCCCGCGCTGACGAGGCGTTCGATGTCGCCGCGCAGCTGCTTGATGCTCTCGCCGCCCTTGCCGATCACGATGCCGGGCTTGGCCGCCGAGATGATCACGTTGACCTGCTGGCCCGCGCGCTCAATCTCGATGCGGGCGATACCGGCCGCCGCGAGCTTCTTGTTGACCAGCTTGCGAATCTTCTCGTCTTCCTTGAGAAGGCCCGCGTACTGCTTCTTGCCCGCGTACCAGCGGCTGTTCCAGCCCTTGGTGATGCCCAGGCGGAAGCCGTTCGGGTTGATCTTGTTGCCCATAGCGTTAGCGTCCCTTCGCGGCGCGCTCGCCCACGATGATGGTGATGTGGCTGGTGCGCTTCTTGATGATGTTGGCGCTGCCGCGCGCCCGGGGAATCAGACGCTTGAGGGTCGGCCCGGCGTCCACGTAGGCCGCCGTGATGACCAGGCGGTCTTCGAGCATCTCGTCGTTGTTCACGGCGTTGCTCTTGGCGCTCTTGAGCACCTTGGCGACCGGCTCGGAGGCGCTCTTGGGAATGAAGCGCAGCAGGTCCTCGGCCTCCGCGACGCTCTTGCCGCGAATCACGTCGACGACCAGGCGCACCTTGCGCGGGCTCATGCGCACGTACTTGGCGACCGCGTAGCCGGGACGGCGCAGCTTCTGCTGCTGCTTGCGCTGCTTCTTGTTGCGGAAAGTCTGCTCGGTGGCGGGAGCGGTCATTTCTTCTTGCTCCCCTTGGCGTTCTTGTCCGCGCCGTGTCCACGGTAGGACCGGGTCGGGGAGAACTCGCCGAGCTTGTGACCGATCATCTGCTCGTTGACAAACACCGGGATGTGCTGCTTGCCGTTGTGGACGGCGATGGTGTGGCCGATCATCTCGGGCACCACCGTCGAGCGGCGACTCCAGGTCTTGATGACGCGCTTGTCCTTGCGCTCGTTCTGGGTGTCCACCTTTTTCAGGAGGTGGTCGTCCACGAACGGCCCTTTCTTGAGGCTACGGGGCATGTCTCTCCTCCCCTCCTTACTTCCCGCCGCGGCGGGTCACGATGAAGCGGTCGCTGATCTTGCGCTTCTTGCGGGTCTTGAGACCCTTGGCGAGCTGGCCCCAGGGGCTGACCGGCTGACGGCCCGCGCCGGTCCGGCCCTCACCACCGCCGTGCGGGTGGTCGACCGGGTTCATCGCGCTGCCGCGCTGGTGCGGCTTGTGGCCCAGCCAGCGGCTGCGTCCGGCCTTGCCGAGAACCACGTTCTTGTGCTCGGCGTTACCGACGGTGCCCAGCGTCGCGTAGCACTCGCTGTGGACCCGGCGGATCTCGCCGCTGGGCAGACGCAGCAGCACGTAGTCGCTCTCCTTGCCCTGCACCTGGATGGAGGTTCCGGCACTGCGGGCCAGCTGCGCACCCTTGCCGGGCACGAGTTCCACGGCGTGGACCACCGCGCCGACCGGCACGAAACGCAGCGGCAGGGCGTTGCCCAGCTTGGGTTCGGCCTCGGGACCCGCGTTCACGGTCGCGCCCACGGTCAGGCCCTCGGGGGCCAGCACGTAGCGCTTCTCGCCGTCGGCGTAGTGCAGCAGGGCGATGCGGGCGCTGCGGTTGGGGTCGTACTCGATGGCGGCGACCTTCGCGGGCACGTTCGCCTTGTCGCGGCGCTTGAAGTCGATGACGCGGTAAAGGCGCTTGTGCCCACCGCCGATAAAGCGGCTGGTGATGCGGCCCCGGTTGTTGCGGCCGCCGGTCTTGGGCAGGGCCTCGGTGAGCGCCTTCTCGGGGCGCTTTTTGGTCAGGCCCGAGAAGTCAGCGGTCGTCATCTGACGGCGGCTGGGGGTGTACGGACGGTACTTCTTGACAGCCATGTCTCAAATCTCCTTAGGCCAGGGCCTCGAGGGCCTCGATCTTCTGACCGTCCGCGAGACGCACGATGGCTTTTTTGCGGTCCGCCCGGTGGCCGATGAACTTGCCCACGCGCTTGCGCTTGCCCGTCACGTTCATGGTGCTGATGCCCACCACGGTCACGCCGAACGCCTGCTGCACGGCCGCCTTGATCTCGGTCTTGGTGGCCTTGGGGCTGACCCAGAACGAGTACACGCCGCGTTCCATGCCCGCGTAGGCCTTCTCGCTGATCACGGGCTGCTTGATGATGTCGTAGTAGCTCACTGCGCTGCTCCTTCGGACACAGCCTCGTCCTGAGCAGGCTCCAGCGCGACCGCGTCGATCACCAGGCGCTCGTGACGCAGGATGTCGTAGGCGTTCAGGCCCGCGACCGGCATCACGGTGGCCCAGGGGACGTTGCGCGCGGCGCGGCGGGTCTGCTCGTCGTCGGTGACGATCAAGACGCGCTCGGAGCCGTCCAGGCCGTTTTGCCCGGCCCAGTTGATAAAGCCCTTGGTCTTGCCGTCGAGGTCGAAGCCGTCCACCGCGAGCAGCTTGCCGGTCTCCTGGCGGTCGGCCAGGGCCATCGCCAGGCCGAGCTGACGCACCTTGCGGGGCAGGGTGTAGCTGTAGCTGCGGGGCTTGGGGCCGAAGGCGACGCCGCCACCCACGAAGGTGGGCACGCCCCGGTCACCGTGACGGGCGTTGCCGGTGCCCTTCTGGCTGTACATCTTGTGGCCCGACTTGCTGACCTGGGCGCGCGTCTTGGTGCTGGCAGTGCCGCGGCGGCGACCGGCCAGCTGCCAGGTCACGACCTCGTGCAGCACGTGCGGGTTGACTTCGGGCAGGTCCAGCTCGATCGAGCGGCCACCCCGGGTCCCGATGACGTTGATCTGCGCCATCTTACTTGCCTCCCTTGGCGGCCTGGCGCAGCACCACGAGACCGCCGTTGGCCCCGGGCACGGCGCCCTTGACCAGGATCAGGTTCTCGTCCGCGCGCACCTCGACCACTTCGAGGTTCTGCACGGTGATGCGGTCCATGCCCATGTGTCCGGCCATCTTCTTGCCCTTGTACACGCGGCCGGGCGTCTTGCGCTGACCGATGGAGCCGGGGCGGCGGTGCCACTTCTTGGAGCCGTGGCTCGCGGGACCACCCGCGAAGTTCCAGCGCTTCATGACGCCCTGAAAGCCCTTGCCCTTGCTGGTGCCGGTCGCGTCGATCTTCTCGCCCTCGGCGAAGATGTCCACGCTGACGGTGTCACCCTCGGGCGAGAAGCCGCGGAACTCGCGCAGGAAGCGCACGGGGCTGACGCCCGCCTTCTTGAAGTGGCCCATCGCGGGCCGGTTCACGCGCTTCTCGCTCTTGGGCGCGAAGCCGATCTGCACGGCCTCGTAGCCGTCGGTGAGCGTGGTCTTGCGCTGCACGACGGGGCACGGACCCGCCAGCACGACCGTCACGGGAATGGCGCGGTCGCCCTTCCAGATCTGGGTCATGCCGATCTTGGTGCCGAGGATGCCCTTCATGCGCGGCCTCCCACCGTCTTGATCTCGATGTCCACGCCGGTCGGCAGGTCGAGGGTCATCAGACTGTCGATCGTCTTCTTGGTGGGGTTCATGATGTCCACCAGACGGTTGTGGGTGCGGATTTCGAAGTGCTCACGGCTGTCTTTGTACTTGAACGGCGAGCGCAGCACGGTAAAGCGGCGGATGCGGGTGGGGAGCGGCACCGGACCGCTCACGTCCGCCCCGGTGCGCCGGACCGTGTCCACGATCTTGCTCGCGGACTGGTCCAGCGCCTTGTGGTCAAAGCCACGCAGTTTGATACGGATTTTCGGGGCAACCATGTTTGTTTACTCCAGGACCTTGGTAACGACGCCGGCGCCGACGGTGCGTCCACCCTCGCGGATGGCGAAGCGCAGGCCTTCTTCCATGGCGATGGGCTTGATCAGGTCCACCGTGAAGGTCACGTTGTCCCCGGGCATCACCAT
>NZ_JACHFN010000025.1 GCF_014201885.1 Deinococcus budaensis
GGGGGGTCGGGGTCGTCTCGGGGTTGGTCATCTTGCCTCCGTAGTAATCCAGGTGCCGGGCACGGACCTGGGCGAAATGGCGAGCGGCCCGCCCGTGAAGAACGGGAAGGCCGACAAGAGGGCACGGAAAACCCCGACCTGGAGCGGTCGGGGCTGCTTTTTCATTTCGGCTGTGTCCCGTCGAGGCGGGTCCTGTTACCAGAGTACCAACGGGGTCAAGCTCAAATCCGGTAGATGTACCCTCGGTGATCTCACTCTACGAACCGGAGCCTTAAAGGCGCGGGGACATGTCCCCACGGCGGCCAGCTAACCGGCGGCTGGGTGTAAGCTTTACCTGAACTCCCCATTCTGGTCGAGGACATCACCGGGGCCAAGCTGGGCCGCTGCGCTGTTAGCAAGCCTGTTGTGTTCCTCGGCTTGCTTCCGCCTCTCTTCAGCTTTAGCCGCCGCCTGTTTAGTAACCTGCTTCTCATTAGCTCGCTCGGCGGCATCGTCCACCATCAGACCGGCGATACGCTCCAAAGCTGTTGCAATTCGTTCCAGTGCTTTGGTCTGCCGCTCCTCAGGGGAGCCTCCCGGCGTCATGCTCGCCCACGGATTGCCATTTGACATGCTCCAGCCTACCGCCCCTTACCCCACGCAGCCGCCCACATTCGCGCAAATAGCCCCCGCCCAAGCGCTGGAGCAGGCGCAGCAGCATGGAGCCGGACGCGCAGGCCCTCCACTTCATCCCTTACGGCCTCCCGCACATCGGCGGAGACTGTAGTAGCACCCCGAACGGGCCAGAGATGGCCGCCCATTTCCTCCCGCACTCTCTCAGCCACGATTACGCCGGACAGGTGGTCGAGTCGCCGGTTGACCTCCCGCAGTGCGTCAGCCTGCCCGCTCATCCCAGCGATCATGCCTTTCAGCACGTCTCGCAGCTCCAGCACTTGCCCTTGCGCTTCCCGTAAGGCGGCCAGCTCTAGGCGCAAGGCCAAGTTCTCCTCACGCACAGCCTGAAGGTCTCCGCGCAATTCAGTCACGATCTCCCCAGCTACAGCCCGCGCCAACGTCTCCGCCTCGTTCGCTCGGGAGGTAGGCCGGTCGAGTTGTGCGGGAAGGCCCCCTTCATCCCGGAGCATGGTCAAGGCGACTTCGACGGAAGCGACCCGGCCTGCATGAACGGCAGCGAAAGCCAGGCGCAGCCGGTCAACCGCTTCGGGGGTGAACTGCCGCCCGCCCCGAGCATCTCGCTTCAGGTCTCCGAAGGCGGTTTCGTACTCGGCAGAGGCCCGCCGCAGCGCCGCGCCCGACACGCCCAAGGCGTCCGCCGCTTGACGCGGAGAGTAGACCAGTTCAGCCACACCCCCACCGTACACCGGACCCGCCCGGACGCCCGAGCGCCCAGCTTGCGGACGCTCGCCGGGCGCTCGGCTTGCGAGCGAGTTAAAACAACGTCCAACACAAAGAGAACCCGCCCAGAGGTCGAGCGGGCAGGTGAGCGGGTCCGGTTCACCAATCGTTGAGCGCGTCCCGGAGGCCGTCGTCAGCCCACTTGGCATAAATGCGGGTGGTTTCAATACTGGCGTGGCCGAGATGCCGGGCCGCGTCGTCCAGACTCCGCCCCTCTCGGACAAGTCGCGTCCCGGCGTAGTGGCGCAGGGCGTGAAAGCCCCTGTTGTCCACCCCCGCCCGCTTGCACAGCCACCCCAGCCGCTCACGGGCGGAGTCTGGTCCTCCTCCGATGACCGGCCCCTCCCGGTGCCCCAGCGCCTCCAGCGCAGCCCCCAGCGAGCGGGAGAGGATCACGCGGCGCGTCTTGCCCCCCTTGCCGTTCCTGACGGTCAGGGCACGGGCGCCCAGGTCCACGTCTGCCCAGTCGAGCGCCAGGGCCTCCGCAATCCGCAGCCCGGCGTGGCCGCAGAGCAGCAGCAAGGCCCTCATCCGGGCGTCTGCGTGGTCGAGCAGGCGGGTGGCCTCCTCCTCGGTGTACGGCTGGCGCTTCTCCCAGGCGGGGGTAGTATCCCGGACCGCCTTGGCATCCGCGAAAGCGTCCGCCGTGGTCGCCCCGGCCCAACGAAGGGCCTTGTACAGCGCCCGCGCCCCGGCGAGCTTCACCCGGACGGTAGCCGCGCTCTTGCCCTCGGCCTCCAGGTGCCGGAGGTACAGCGCCCCCACGTTGCTGCCCGGCTTGAGCAGGTCCACAGCGTTGCCCGTCGCGTAGGCGACGAAGGACCGCACCGCCTCCCGGTATATGCGGAGGGTGTGGGGACTGACCCGCGCCCCGCTCTTGCCGTGCGTGGTCAGGTGCGCCTCGGTCAGCGCCCACAGCGCCGCCGCGTCCTTCTCGCCCGCCGCCTTCGCGGCCCGCCGCCGCAATTCCTCCGGGTGCAGGGTGGCGGACTGGGAAGCGCGGGTCACCAGGCCGCCCCGGTAGAGGTCAAGGGCTGTGCTGGAGGGGTTCATGGGGGCCAGTATACCCCCCTGATAACACCGGTTGTCGGGCGGATGGGAAGGGAAAAGCCTACTTCCTCTCGGGAGATCTTCCTCCTAGATAACGGCAGTTAAACCACCCTGCGACAAAAAAACCGCCTGTTTATTCAGGCCTGTAGGGGCAATGGGTAGGTGTACCAGTCATCGTATATCATGTCAATATGAGGCAACCTATATCTACGGTCTACCCGATTAGCGATATTCTAGAGTGGGATTATAGTAAGCAGATCAGAATAACGCCCAAGTTTCAGCGGAGAAGCGTTTGGATGCCTAAAGCTAAATCCTATCTCATGGATACTATAGTGAGAGGGATGCCTATGCCACCTATATATATACGCCCTTTGCTTGATACCGATTCGCACAGAACGATTAGAGAGGTTGTAGATGGGCAACAGCGTATAAGAACAATCTTAGAATATATAAAAGGGGAGTTTTCTATACTTAGCACTCATAACAAAGATTTAGGAGGGATTTTCTATTCCGAGCTATCAGATCAAGTTAAAAGAAATATACTGGAGTACAAGATTACTGCGAATCTTCTCGAAAGCATCTCTGATTCGGAAGTCCTCGAATTGTTTTCAAGAATTAACACCTACACAGTTCCACTTAATGCCCAGGAGCTTCGTAACGCTCAATTCTTCGGTTTATATAAGCAGTCCATTTATACTCTAGCGCACAAACATTATAAATTTTTCGTAAATAATAAAATTCTAACGGATGTAAGAATAGCCAGAATGGGTGATGCAGAACTTGTATCAGAAATTATGACTAGCTTTATAACGCAAACGTGGGATACATCCAACAAAGTTCTTAGAGAAACTTACGAAAGATTTGATGACAATTTTTCAAATAAAGATATATACCAGGAAATGTTCTCTGAGACGATAAATTTTATTGCTGAGGTGTTCGGTGATGGTCTAAAAGATAGCTTGTTTAGGAGAACCCCCCTCTTTTATTCTCTATTCATACTTTGCGTGAATGAGATATATAGTGTCGAAAAAGCTTTACAAGGTGAATTAGAAAGAAAAGATAAAGGCTTAGCAATTAGGAACATTACTCGTATGGTTAAAAAAGTTGACGAACTCTCAAAGAATGACTCTCAGAATAGGGAGTGGCTAGCCTTTGAATCCGCATACTCGAAAGGCACAGCTAGTGCTAAATCTAGAATACTAAGAAATACTTTTCTATCTAGCTTGTCGCATGAGTAGACAGATAAGATTTTGTCAGACTAAATTTAGAGACAGAATCATCTCTATCGCCGACTTCGCTGACGGTATCGAAATGTTAAAGAACTCTCAAACCCATGTTTCGATCAATCGAAAATATAAGGATCACTTACTTGGATTCTGTTTAATGCAGTATTTTGTCGCTTGGGAAGATTTTTTGGAGGATTGTTTTGCTAGATATCTTTGCGGATATAAAGGTTTGTCAGGAAGAGCCATATCTTTAGTCTCAACAAGAGAGAGCAGCTTAGCCTCAGCTCAGGCTAAAATTCTGGGAGGGAGAAACTACGTCAACTGGAGTGTAGATAATACTATAAATAGGTCAAAGGCTTTTTTCTCTCCTGTAAATGTTATAAACTCAACTCTTAGTCTGCAACGAAATGATATAGAGTCGATCAACAAAGTGAGAAATGCGGTAGCCCACAGATCCTCCTACGCAAGAGCAGAGTTTGAGTTGATAGTGTTTAATGAGTTGGGATATCTCCCAGTTGGAATAACTCCAGGCAAGTTTTTGAGAATGCGGCACTCAACAGCCAATATCACATACGTAAGGTATTACGGAATATCTTTGATAGCTATGGCAAACACTATTGCAAACAATTAATCTTAGATGCTATGCTTATAAAAATTAAAATGTGCCCACTCTCTTTATGAATATATTGTTTATGAATCGACAGCGGCAGGGACACCTATTAGCTTTGTCGTATCGCACCATGCCCTCAACTTTAAAGGTAGCAAGGTACTATAAACCCATGAGTCAAGACATCGCGCACCAGGTGCTGAGACGAGCCTATGAGCTGGACGGGCCGAACCTCGACCTCCTCGCTACCCGGTACGGCGCGCAGGATTGGCAAAGTCTCACGGGTGACCTCGCTTTCGATGCTATGGGTACAGGGGGCGGCTGCACCATGCTGGTCGCGCAGGCGAGGAGTGGTCCATGGGTCGGACTGACAGATGGGGAGACGAGCTTGCCCATATCGGCGGACACTTTTTGCCTCACCCTCGAACCAGAGCTGTTTGAAGGCGAGGACTACGCCTTGTTCGTCACTGATAACCAGGTGACAGCACGGATGGGTGACCTCGCCGGGGCCTGAATTCTGCTGGCCTCGTGCCGGAACGCACCGCGTATCCTGCTGGTGATGACCCAAGACCTGCTGACCACTGAGCAGGTAGCGGCCCGCCTGGGTATAGGGGCCGCGCGAGTTCGGCAACTCGTCCAGGCGGGTTACCTCAAGCCCGAGCCGTACAGTCCCCGGGTGCATCTGTTCCAGCCCGCCGCCGTCGAGGCTTATCAAAACGCGCCCAAGCCTAAGCGTGGACGCCCCAAAAAAGGCTAACGCTGACGTTAGCCTTTTTGTGTTATGGTGACTGGGTATGGCCTTCTCCTCGGTTGAATTGTTCGTCGGCGCTGGTGGCCTCGCGCAGGGCCTGGCGCGTGCCGAGTTTCACCCGCGCTTGGTGGCGGAGTGGAATCCCCAGGCTTGTCAGACGATCCATGAAAATCAGGCCCGGGGGTTCCAGCTCGTCCGGGACTGGCCGGTGGTCGAGGGCGACGTGCGCGACCTGAGCTTCGGTCACCTGGAAGGTGTGGACCTCGTATCAGGTGGGCCGCCCTGCCAGCCCTTCAGCATGGGCGGCAAGCACACGGCGCACACCGACACCCGCGATATGTTTCCGCAGGCCGTCCGGGCAGTGCGCGAGGCCCGGCCCCGGGTGTTCATTTTCGAGAACGTCAAGGGCCTGACGCGACCGACCTTCCGCAACTATTTCGAGTACATCCGCCTGCAACTCCAGTACCCCGAGCTGATCGCCCGCGAAGGGGAAGACTGGGCCGAGCACCTGGCGAGACTGGAGCAACACCACCTCAGCGGCCACCGGGAGGGCCTGACCTACCGCGTGGTGACTCAGGTGCTCCAGGCGGCCGACTTCGGGGTGCCTCAGAAGCGCGAGCGCGTGTTCTTCGTCGGGTTCCGGCGTGACCTGGGCATCGACTGGCATTTCCCCCTGCCCACGCACTCGCGGGAACAGCTTCTGCACGACCAGCACGTCACGGGCGTCTATTGGGAGCGGCACGGCTTGCCGAGGCCGCGAGTGATGGCGCGCGGCGTCCGTCGGCCCCCCCCGCAGGTTCAGGGGCCTCTGCTCCTGGCGGCTCCGACTCCCCAGCCCTGGCAAACGGTTCGGGACGCCTTGCAGGACCTGCCTGACCCCGAGTTGGAGGGGCAGGGACGTTTTGAGGACCACCGCTTCATCCCTGGCGCACGCTCCTACCCAGGGCACACGGGCAGCCCGTTCGACGAGCCGAGCAAGACCCTCAAAGCAGGGGACCACGGCGTGCCCGGCGGGGAAAACATGCTGCTCAAGCCTGACGGCTCGGTTCGTTATTTCACCGTCCGGGAGTCGGCCCGACTTCAAACCTTTGACGACGACTATGTGTTCAGCGGGGCGTGGGGACACGTCATGCGCCAGTTGGGCAACGCGGTTCCGGTCAGGCTTGCCGAGGTGGTGGCGCGGAGCGTAGCCCAGGCCCTCCCCCCCCGACCGGCGTAACTTTGCGCCTTCGCGGCGATACGCCCCGGCCTATGCTCGGGCGTGTTTGAAACCTTCCCCATTCCGGCCAGTATTGAGCGCGATCTCCTGACCTTCTTTCAGAAGCAGGAGGCCTTTCCGCTCGCGGCGGTCAAGTCGCGCCCCAAGAAAGGGACGGACGAGGCGAGGTACAAGGCGGAACTCTCGAAGCACTACGGCGTCTACGTCCTGTACTACACGGGAGAAAGCGCCCTCTACCGCGCCATTTCCGAGCGCAACCGGGAAGAGCTGATCAAGCCTATTTACGTCGGCAAGGCTGTCAGCCCCGGCAGCAGGACGGGCGGGCAACAGGACACACCCGCACAGGAGGAGGGCGAGATAGGCAAGGAGGAAGTCAGCCTCGCTGCTGCTCAGGCCGCCCTCGATGCCGACGCGCCCGCCTCACCCTCGAACAATCTCTTCAAACGGCTCAACGAACACGCGGGCAACATCCGCAAAGCCTCCACGACCCTCCAGGTCGAGGACTTCCAGGTGCGGGTCATTCCAATGGCCGACGCCCTGGTGCAGTGGGCGGAGGCCACCATGATCAAGCGTCTCAAGCCCATCTGGAATGCCGAGATTTCGGGGTTCGGCAACCATAATCCCGGCAAAGGTCGGTATGAACAGGCCCGCTCCATCTGGGACCAGCTCCACCCCGGCCGAGCCTGGGCCGAGCGCATGGCAAATCTGGCTACCTATGACGAGGCCCGGCTACGCGAAGTGATCGGACGTTCCCTGACTGTTGATCTGCGACCCCCAGAGGGGAAGTAACGTCGAACCAACGCCCAGCCGGGCCTACCTCATCAGGGGGAGGAGGTCGCTCCTCTTAGCGTTTAGAAGCTCGCACTTATGGCGCCGCGCATAACCTTGACTTGGTGTGTATTCGACGCTATGTTAGAGAAATCAAGGCGGCCTCCGGGTCGCCTTTTCCGTTGTGCTGGCACCATCAACAGGGAGGGGGGAGGTCGGCCTGTCCCCCTCCCTGTTGATCTGCGGACCTCAGTTCAGTTCGTCCTCCTTGGCCCTGGGGTATTCCGAGGCGGTGATGGTGACCCACTTTCCGATCCAGGGGTCGTCCGGGTTTTCCTGCTTTCGGCGCTCGATCCACCGCTCCAGCATTTCTATCCGGGCCTCCTTGGACAGTGCGGGGCGGCCGGGCACCCCCATTGAACCCGAGTCTGCGTCCGTCACCAGCTCCTCGGTCACAGAAGGAGCAGGCGCTGGGGGTGGCTCGGGCACTTCTACTTCCGGGCCGTCCGGTCCCTCTGGGAAGCGGCGACGGTTGTAGAGCCGGTGTAGGCCCTCGCGGACTTCCTCTAGGGTCAGCTCGCCGTCGGCATAGCGTTTGAAGAGGGGCAGGCCAGCCGGGGAGATGGGGTGCGCCGACCGTTGTCTCTGGCTGATCTGCTCCCAGCGCCGGGTGCGTTCGGCCTGCCATTCGGCGGGTGTCAAGGGTGTGCCGTCCGGGTGCTTCATAGGGTGTCTCTCCCTCCCTGTTGATGCCCGCGTTTCTCCTGGTTAGCCCCAGACTTGTGAGCAGCCGTGTTCAGCCCTCGGCCTGGTCGTTCTCTGCTGGGTCGCTCACCCGTTCTTCCTTGCGACCTCGCACGTCTGCCGAGTCGGCCATCATCTGCTTCCACTCCTGCAACCCTTCGAGGTGTTTACGGCTGGCTTCCCAGGCCATCTTCCACTGCGTCTCCTCGATGGTCTTGATCTTCTCGTAGGACATGGGGGTCTCGTAGTACATCGCCGCCTCCACCATCCGCCGCGCTGTTCCCGCCTCCAAATAGGTCCGTATCTGGAGGTCCAAGGTCCGCTCCAAGAACAGGCTCAGCTCCTGGCGGACCACCTGGCGAACGGTGGGCATCACCAGCGCCTCTCCCTCCTCTTTCGCCTCGGCTTCGGCGGCGTATTCGAGGAGCGCACCGCCCAGCTCCGTGAGCGGCATTCCGGCCTTCCTCGCCTTCATCGTCAGGAAGTCCGCCACTTCCCGACTCACACGAACCTGGAGCCGAACTGTGCCCTTTCCTGGTCGTCCCATCCGTGCCTCCCCGCTCCTGAAGCTGGACCCTTTCGGGTGCCTTGTCTCGTCGCTTCCACCACGCCCGAAGTAAGCGTTTTAGGAGGCTTTCGCAGTGCTTCTTCCACACCTTAAAACGGCTTACTCTGAAACAGAATAGCGTAATGAGGTTAAAGCCGCGCCAAGACGCGACTTTTTCATTTCAGATTCATACTCTTATCCTGCCTTACACCACACGTCACCCCAAACGACCATCTCCCATCACTTTTTTTCCGCCGCTGGAGCGTTCGCGCCTCGGGCCTTTCTGCTGGTCAGAACGTCCGCCGATTTCGGCGCCCTTGCTCTGCCCACCGGCTGACTTCGCGGGTCTTCAGCGCCACGTCCACCGCAGTCCGGGAGGGGTCGCCTGGTGCCCTCCCAGGCGGGCCGTCACGGGCGAGGATGGACCCCGGTTCAGCTTCACCGCCGCCTCCCTGGATCGTGCCCCACAACGTCGCGGGGGATACTGACGCCATGACCGACCTTCCCCCGGATTCCTCCTCGTCCCCCGCTGCCGGGAAGCGCAAGAAGAAGCCCTTTATGGTCCCCTTCCATGCCCTGCTCAAACTGCGCTCCCCGCTGCGGGTGGTGGCGTCCGGCGTGGAGGTTCTGGTTGGCACGACCCCGACGGTCGTCAGGGTCACCGATCAGGTCCGCGAGAGGTTGCAGGCACAGTCGCCGGAGCCGGAGCAGATGTACGCCCTTCAGTTCTGGTTCCGCACCCCGGAGGGCTACGTCGAGGACCTGCAACTCGCCCATTTCCACCCGCCCAAAGAGGCCAAAGCCAAACCTGGGCAGGTCCTCAAGCCGCTGTTTGAGATCGGTGCTCGTCTGAAGGAAGTGAACCGGGAAGAGGGCTTCGTGGTGGTCGAGGTGGAACCCAACGACACGGGCCTGCTGCGTGAGTCCTTCGATGTGCAGGTCTGGGCGGCCTTGGAACTCCTTGAAAAGCTCCCCCGGCCGGGGCGGACCCTGCTGGTTTACGGCGAGTACCGGCCCCAGAGTGGCCGCCTGGTTGCCACCCGCTTCACGCCTCTGCACGTCGGCAAGCCCAAGGCCAAGCCCACGCCCCCGGCTGAGATTCCTTTCGAGAGTCCATCCTCACAACACTGAGCGACACGAGGCGAGGACGAGGGGGCAAGCGCTGTGGCTGCCCCCTCCTGTTCATTCCTCCCAGCGCCGCTCCCGGGGGCGGTCCCGGTACTTCTCCGCTCGGCACAGCCCGCAGGAGCAGACCGTGTTGTTTTTGCTGGCTTGTCCACGGGCCTTGTACACCCAGCCCCAGGTGGGGTTGAGAGGCCGTTCCCCGACGTAGGCGTAGCGGAGACGGCGACAGATGATGCGCTGGCGGTGATGGCGGACGGTGGCGCGCGAGTGACGTTTCTGAATGTTCTCACCCCGCGTCACGGGGCGAATTGGGCTGGTCAGACCCCCTGAGGGGCACTTCCGGCTGCCAGCCCGCGACGCGGGGAGCGCCGCTCGGTCAGGACATAGGCCATGCCCTCAGGATACGCCGGACCTCCGAGCGGACCCCTGCTATGCAGGCCGCAGCCGGGCCGCCAGGACCGCCCCCGGCTTCCGCCACGGGGCGACCTCGGCCAGGTCCACGGCCAGCCGCTCAAGCTGCAGCGCTAGCAGCCGGAGGCCGGGTCGCTGCTCGTTTTCCTCGGTCAGTGCGGCGTAAATCGAGGCGCAATGCTGCCGGAACCGCCCTGGCTCGTTCAAGGTATGCGCGATCTCGGCGGCCAGCGCAGACACGGCCCGGTGACGCTGGCGGGGGTGCATCCCGATCAAGGCCGGGAGCTGAGCGGCGACAGCCTGCAAACCCGCGCCCAGCCGCATGTCAGAACCTCCCTCAACGGGGGTTTTTGCCATGCTGGGGACAGCGGCCCATTGTTTTGCGAGGGCCACGAGTCGCCCTATTTGCCCTTCATGGCTTAATGGTTCTGACATCACGTCCTGCACGGCTCGGAAGGCTCCCTGCTCCCCGTGGTAGTCCTCCGCAAAGCCTGGCCGCCAATCATGGCGGAAGTCCCACCAGCGCAGACGCGGGCGCACCGCCTCCGGGCGCAGCTTCACGGCCCAGAGGGTGCCGCTGTACCGCCGCAGCTTGCCCACCTGCGCCACATGACCGCGCGCGTCGAGCAGACCCGCTTCCCGCAGCTCGGCGGTCAGCCGGTACAAGTGACGCTCGGAGTACCCCAGGACGGCGGCCACGATCACGGCGGGCAGGAAATAGACCATATGCGACGGCAGGACCGCGTGCCCTTGCGAAGTCACACGCTCGGCGGCCCTCGCATGGGCGAACTCCCATAGAGCCAGAGCGCCCCGGCTCAAGGTGCGGCCTGCCAGCACTTCCCCGGCGCTAGGGAGTGCTGGTAGCACGCGGGGCGAGATAGGCCCGCGCGGCTCACAGGAAGGCCAGAAAGGGGCCTCCAGCTCCGGCGACGGCTCAGAAGTCTGGACGGGCTGCTCACTGTTCAGCTTGGACAGTGACGCGGAAGCCAACTGGCAGGCTTCACCAGTTGTGGAAGCGCTCGCACCGCCGAACAGGTCAAGGCGGGAGCGGGCGATCAGGGCCGCCAGGCGGCCACGGGTGGGGGATTGTAGGTTCAAGTCTGTACACGCCTCCCCCGGAGCGCATACACTGAGCTTGTTCAGGGCTGGGGCGTGTATGCGTCCCGGTTTTCTTTTGGCTGACCTTACACCGCCGCACCCTACGGGCGCAAGAACCCGCGCTAGCACGTCTGATTTCGCCACAGTCATCCCGGAACGTCAAAAGCGCCCTATGGGGCGCGGAGACACACCCTGGCGGGGTGCAGGCGATCACCGGCTCATCCTCTCGAATAACCGGAACAAGCCGCCACCCACGATTGGGCCGCCAATAGCGGTGAAAGCAGCCGCCTCAGCCTGCCCGTTTATTGCCAGCAGGTACGCAACCCACAGGAACACCAATGTGACAATGGTGGCGAGAATGCCGAAGGTCAGCTTCAGGTGAATCTCGGTCATGCCTGAAGCCTGAGAAGCGGCGCGGGGTGACTTTCGGGGGGTCTTTCGGGTCATGTCTCCAGCCTGCGAGACGGGGTGACACCCGGCACATGCGGTCGAGGGGCCAAGCACACGCTGTTTTTCAGCAATCCGTGTCATGGCTTCAGGTTGAGCATCGGCGCGGGGTGAACTTTGGGGGTCAACATCGGTCATGCCTGAAGGTTGAGGAGCGGGGCGGGGGGTCGGGGTCGTCTCGGGGTTGGTCATCTTGCCTCCGTAGTAATCCAGGTGCCGGGCACGGACCTGGGCGAAATGGCGAGCGGCCCGCCCG
>NZ_JACHFN010000026.1 GCF_014201885.1 Deinococcus budaensis
CTACTCGCTCCGCACTTCTTCCCATCGCCGCTTCTGCGGCCCTGCACGCATCTGCCCTGCACCCCCCACCTCCGTGGGGGGTGCGCGCTTTGTTGTCTGCGGGGACCCACGCAAGTAGAAGCTGTGAAAACCTGTGCTGGCGCGTAGAATCGGGGGTATGTCGCAGACCTTCGAGCAGGCCCAGCAAGACGTGCAGGCGCTCTCCAGCAAACCGGGCAACGATGTGTTGCTCAAGCTGTATGCCCTCTACAAGCAGGGAACGGCAGGTGACGTGACGGGAGCGCGTCCGGGCGGATTCGATTTTGTGGGAGGGGCCAAGTACGACGCCTGGGCCGCGCTGCGGGGCCAGAGTCAGCAGGAGGCGCAGCGTGAATACGTCGCGCTGGTCGAGACGCTCAAGGCGCGCGGCTGAGCAGGCGGTCGAGGGCGGGGCGGGGCGGGGCGGCGGCGTGGAGGGAGTTTTGCTCTCCCTGCGCCGCCGCCCCGCTGCTGGGAAGTGGTCTGCGGGGTAAGCTGCGGGGGTGACCCAGGGCCGCCTCCCACCGGATCAGAGCACTGCTGAGAATGCCTCGCCGCCTGGGCCGGATGGGCTGGCGGCGGCGAAGGTGAGGATGCGGGAGCTGGCCGCAGCCTACGCGCGGGCCTTGCCGGGGCTGGACACCCACAGCCTGCTGAGCGGCCTGGACGCCACCCTCAGTTTTCTCCCGATGGGCGAGCGGGACGGCGCCTACGATCCCGAGCACCGGGTCGTGCTGATCAACAGCCGGGTGCGCCCCGAGCGCCAGCGCTTTACCCTCGCGCACGAGATCAGCCACGCCCTGCTGCTGGAGGACGACGACCTGCTCAGCGACCTGCACGACGCCTACGAGGGCGACCGTCTGGAACAGGTGATCGAGACGCTGTGTAACGTGGGCGCCGCCGCGATCCTGATGCCGGAGGCGCTGATCGACGAGGTGCTGGCCCGCTTCGGTCCCAGTGGGCGCGCGCTGGCCGAGCTTGCCCGCCGGGCCGACGTGAGCGCGAGCAGCGCCCTGTATGCCCTGGCGGAGCGCACCCGCGCGCCCGTGCTGTACGCGGTCTGCGCCGTGGCGCGCCCGGACGCCGACCCTGACGACGACGCCCCGGCGGGCAAGCGGCTGACCGTCCGCGCCAGCAGCGGCGCTCCCGGGGTGAAGTACAGCCTGCGCCCCGGTACGCCCATTCCCGACGACCATCCGGTGGCGGTGGCGCTGGCGACCCGGCTGCCGCTGGCACAGGAAAGCTACGTGCCCTTCCGCTCGGGTCGGCGGATGCCTGCCTACGTGGACGTCTTTCCCGAGCGGCAGCGCGCGCTGGTGAGCTTTGCGCTGATCTCCCGAGCGGGCAAGGGGGCGGAGGCGGACACGGATGCCTCCTGAGCGGGGGCGGGCCGTGCCCTGGCCGCAGCGCAGGCACTCGCTGCTGTTCGGCTTCGCGGTGCCCGGGGGCGAGCGCACGCCGCAGGGCTGGCGGGTCAGCTGGTCCGGCTGCGCGGTGATGGGCGTCCTGAACGTCACCCCCGACAGCTTCAGCGACGGGGGCCAGCACGCCTCGCTGGAAGCCGCCGTCGTCCGGGCCAGGGCGATGCGGGACGCCGGGGTGCTCCTGATCGATGTGGGGGGCGAGAGCACCCGTCCGGGTTCAGAGCCGGTGCCTGCGGAGGTGGAACTGGACCGGGTGTTGCCGGTGGTGCGGGCGCTGGCGGGCGAGGGGGGCGTCTTGCTCAGCGTGGACACCATGAAGCCCGAGGTGGCCCGCGAAGCTCTTGCGGCAGGAGCGCACCTGATCAACGACGTGACCGGCCTGGGGGACCCCGCCATGACCTGGGTGTGCGCGGCGGCGGGCGCCCCCGCCTGCGTGATGCATATGCAGGGCGAGCCGCGCACCATGCAGCGCGCGCCCCACTACGCGGACGTGGTGGCCGAGGTCGGCGCTTTTCTGCGCGGGCGGGGGGACGCGGCGCTGGCCGCCGGGGTGCCTTCGGTGCTGCTCGACCCGGGGCTGGGCTTTGGCAAGACGGTGGCGCACAACCTCGCGCTGCTGCGGGCGCTGCCGGAATTCACCGCCGGGCGGCAGCCGCTGCTGGTGGGGGCCAGCCGCAAGGGCCTGATCGACCGGGTGGCCGGGGCGCCGCAAGCCGCCGGGCGTGATCCGGGCACGCTGGCGCTGCACCTGCACGCGGCCCGCCACGGCGCGGCGCTGGTGCGCGCCCACGCCGCCGCCGAGCATGTCCAGGCCCTGCGGGTGCAAGCGGCGCTGGACGACCCGGATTTCTCCCCGGGTGCCCAGGCCCCCTGATCCGGGGCTGCGGGAGGCGGGGGCGGGCATTTTCTCCTGTCCGGGAGGCGTGCTCTACAATCCCCGGCATGAGCCGCGTCGTCCTGGAGGGTCTGGAGTTTCACGCCCGGCACGGCGTGTACGAGACGGAAGCGGCGCTGGGGGCGCGCTTCGTGATTGACGCCGAGCTGCACTGGGCCTTTGCGGGCATTCCCGACGAGCTGGGGGCCGCCGTGAACTACGCCGCCGCCTACGCCGCCATCCGCGAGGAGGTGACAGGCGAGCGCCACCAACTGATCGAGGTGCTGACCGACCGCATCGCCCGCCGTCTGCTGCGCGACCACCCCCGGCTGGAGGCCGTGACCGTGCGCGTCCACAAACCCTTCGCGCCGTTGCCGGGCGTCTTCCGCGACGTGTATGCCGAACTGACCCTGCGGCAGGGCGAGCTGGAGTCTGGCGGGTGAGCGAGGTCGCCTTCGTCGCCCTGGGGGCCAACCTGGGCGACGCGCTGGGGGCGCTGCGCCGGGCCAGGGAAGACCTCGCCGCGCTGGGCACCCTGACAGGGGTCAGCGCCCTGTACCGCACGGCGCCGCTGGGCGGTCCCCCCGGTCAGCCCGACTACCTCAACGCGGCCGTGCGGCTGGAGACGGCGCTGGCTGCGGGCGACCTGCTGGTCGCCCTGCACGCCGCCGAGGCCCGCGCCGGGCGGGTGCGGCGCGCGCGCTGGGGCGCGCGCACCCTCGACCTCGACCTGCTGCTGTACGGCGCGCGGGTGTCCCCGGACCCCCGGCTGACCCTCCCGCATCCGCGCGCCTGGGACCGGGCCTTCGTGCTCGCGCCGCTGGCCGACCTCGACCCCGGCTTGCCGCACCCCCAGACCGGGGAAACGGTCGCCGAAGCTTTGCAGCGCGTCGGCCTGGGCGGGGTCACGCGGGCCTCGGCAGCGTGGTGAGCACGCAGGGAGAAATGCACAGGGGAGACACGAACTGAACGTTTGGAGGCCATTCCCCGGCGCCTGCCCACGCTATGCTGCGGCCTGACATGAGCGAGCTGACTTCCTCCAAACGTCACGGCAACCTGGGCCGCACCCTGCTGTGGGTCGCCATCGTGCTCAGCGTGCTGCTGCTGGGCGTTGTCACGGCCCTGACCATCCGGGCCAATCCCTACTACAGCGACCGCGAGGCCAACGGCATCAGCAAGTTCGCCTTCTTGGAAAACTGCAAGGAGGAGCTGGCCGGGGCCGAGCAGCTCGAGGTCCTGCGCGGGGTCCTCCAGCAGGGCGGGCAGCTTCAGCCGGGCCAGACCCTGCTGGCCGAGATCGCCGCCGAACCCGCCGACCTCGTGAACAACACCCAGACGGTGCCGGGCGGCGGCTGGACCCTCACCGCGCCCGCCGACATCCGCATCCAGGGCCAGAATGCCGTGCTGGGGCAGTTGCCCATGCAGTGCGCCCACAACAAGGCGCAAAACAGCACGGTCGCGCAGCTTCAGCTGCCCGGCGGTCCCTGAGGCCAGCCGAAACGCCGAACGCCGCCCGCGTGAGTTGGGCGGCGTTTTCCCTGGCTACTGATCGGCGGTCCTACAGCACCACGTCCAGCCCACTGAGACATTCTTCCGCGATGGCGCGGGCCAGCGGATCGCGGGTCGAGCGGGCGTAGCTGACCCCCAGGTGCAGGTGTTCCTGCCCGGCCTCGGCCCCCACCAGCGCCAGCGTCTGGTAAAAGGCGAGGTGGGTGTGGGCCAGCAGCACGTCGCGGGTGCGCTCGGGCGGCAGCGCGCGCAGGATGCCCAGCGCTTCCCCGTAGGCGTCGAGCGCCCGCTCCTGGTCGCCCTCGACCGCCCACTCGCGCCCCAGTTGCAGATTGCGGGCGGCGGTCAGGTAGGCGGGGCGCATGCCGAGGATTGTACCGCCAGCCGCTATGCTGCGGCCATGCTGGGCGAAGCGGAACTGGGCTGGCTGGGCGCTCTGCTGCTGATCCTCGCCGGATATGGCTGGGGCATCCGCGTCTCGGCCCACCGCTCGCCGCTATCGCTGGCCTGGATGCTGGTCCTGACGTTGGGGGCGAGCGTGCTGGGGCTGGCCCTGACGATAGAAGCGTTTCTGGACCATCAGGACGGCCCGCTGGTGACGGGTGCGGTGGGGGCGCTGGGGGCGGCGGCGCTGGCGGTGTTCACGGCGCGGGAATAGGGAAGGGAGCAGGACGCTTACCGGGGCCGGTTGTGTCCACGCTCTCCCTGGGAGAACTCCACCCGGAAGCCGTCGGGGTCGCGCAGGACCATCACCCGTTCCCAGGGGCGGTCGTGAGGAGGTTTTTCCACGGCGATCTCCGACGCCTGCATCCAGGCGTACAGCCCGTCCAGGTCCTCGGTGCTCAGCTCCACATGAATGCCGTCGCGGACCCTGGGTGCGTCCTCGCCCTTGCGCCGCTGGAGGCCGACCGTGCCGCCGCCGATCCGCAGGAGGGCAAAGCCCTGGCCGGAGGGGTCAGTCAGCTCGACCGTGAAGCCCAGACGGGTGTAAAAGGCGACCGAGGCCGGGACGTTGGCGACGGGCAGGCTCAGGCCGTCCATGCGGACGGGGGCGGGCGACTCAGGGTTCGTCATGCCGGGAGGATGCGCCCCGGAGCCACTCACGGTCTACCAGAATCCGGCTGTCCTGGCGGAACTGAAGGGGCGAGACGCCCACCCGCTGCCGGAACACCTGCGCGAAGTGGCTCTGGCTGGAAAAGCCCAGGCCCAGCGCCAGTTGCGCCAGCAGCTCTTCGCCGCCCAGAAGCGCCTTGGCCCGCCGCACGCGGGCGTCCAGCAAGTAGGCGTGCGGGCTGAAGCCGGTGGCCCGGCGAAAGACCCGCGCGAAGTGCGACGCGCTCAGGCCCGCCCCGTCGGCCAGGGAGGTCAGCGTGAAGGGGAGGCCGGGACTGCGCTCCATCTGCTCGCGGGCCGCCGCGACGGCGGCGGGCGAGGGTGGCGGGGCCAGGCGCTCCTCGACCCGGCCCCCGGCGCTCCGGAAGAGCAGTGCCAGCAGCGCCCACAGGTGCGTTTCCAGGGCCAGGGCACCCAGACCGGGCGCGTGGCCCGCGAGGCGGTGGAGGCGCAGGGTGGCCTGGGCCAGCGCCGGGTCCGGCAGCACGACCGGGAAGCGCGGGAGACGGCTGCCCCGCGGCCCGAGGGCCTGCCAGACCTCATGCACGGCGCTGGCGTGAATGCGCACGCTGTAGAACACGCCCGCCCCCCCCGCCTGCACCCGGGTGCGGTGCAGCTCTCCGGGCAAGACCACGCTGACGGCAGCGGGCGGCACGTTGAACGACCGACCGCCCACCTCCAGCGTGCGCGGGTGCAGCGGCGAGAGGCTCAGCTCCAAGTCCTCATGGAAGTGCGCGGGCGCGTCGTAGGCCCCCTGCTGCGCCCAGACCAGTTCCAGCTGCGCGGAGCCGCCCGGACGCCAGACCCGCAAGAAGGGCCGGGGCGTGAGCAAGACGCTGCCGGAGAGGCCGCCTTCAGGTGGACGCGGCCCCTCGGGGGTCGTGCTCAATCCCGCCGGGGCGGGCGCGGTCCACGGTCCCGGTCGCCGCCGCCCGCGCGGGCCGACCGGGCCTCGCGCGGGGCGATCTTGCCCTCCAGTTCGGGGCGAATCAGGTCGATCTTGCCCCGGTCGTCCACGTTGGCGATCTTCACCCGCAGGGTGTCGCCCACGTTCAGCACGTCCTCGACGGCTTGAATGCGCTCCTCGGACATCTGCGAGATGTGCAGCATCCCGTCCTGGCCCGGAAAGAGGTTGACAAAGGCGCCGAAGGGAGCCGTCTTGACGACCGTGCCCTCGTACTCCTCCCCGACGCGGGCCGTCTTGGTCAGGCCCTCGATGCGGGCGCGGACTGCCTCGGCGGCGGCGCCGTCGGCGGAAAAGATCCGGACCGAGCCGTCCTCCTCGACCGTGATCTGCGCGCCCATCGCTTCCAGTTCGCGAATCTGCTTGCCGCCGGGGCCGATCACCTTGCCGATCAGCTCGGGGTTGATCTTGAGCGACACGATGCGCGGCGCGGTGGGCGACAGCTCGGGCCGGGGCGCGGGCAGCACCTCGGCCATCTTGCCCAGGATATGCAGCCGCGCCTCACGGGCCTGGTCGAGCGCCTCGCGCATGATCGCCGGGGTGATGCCGCCGACCTTGATGTCCATCTGAAGGGCCGTGACGCCCTCGGCGGTGCCGCAGACTTTGAAGTCCATGTCCCCCAGCGCGTCTTCCAGCCCCAGGATGTCGGTCAGGATGCGGTACTTCTCGCCCTCCATCACCAGCCCCATCGCCACGCCCGCGACCGGGGCCTGGAGCGGCACGCCCGCGTCCATCAGCGCCAGGGACCCGGCGCACACGGTCGCCATGCTCGAAGACCCGTTGGACTCCAGCACTTCTCCCACCACGCGCAGCACGTAGGGGAATTCCTCGAAGGAGGGCAGCACCGCGCGAATCGCCCGCTTGGCGAGGTGCCCGTGCCCGACCTCGCGGCGCGACTGCCCGCCCATGCGCTTGACCTCGCCGGTCGAGTAGGGCGGGAAGTTGTAGTGCAGCAGGAACTTGTCGCCTTCCTCGGTGGTCAGGTCGTCCACCAGCAGCTCGTCGCGCTCGGTGCCCAGGGTGGCGACCCCCAGCACCTGCGTCTCGCCGCGCGTGAAAATCGCGCTGCCGTGCGCGCGGGGCAGCGCCCGGGCCTCGATCCAGATGGGCCGCACGGTCCTGGAATTGCGGCCGTCGGCGCGCAGGTCCTCCTCGACGATCAAGCGGCGCAGCTCCTGCTTCTCGACCTTGCCGAAGGCGGCCTTGAGGGCCACGATGCGCTCCTCGGCGCCCTCGATCTCGCCTTCCGGCACGCGGTCTTGAATCAGGCGGTCACGCAGCGCCTTGAGGTTGGCGCCGCGCTCCTTTTTGCGGAGGGTCAGCAGCGCGTCGCGCAGTCCCGCCGAGCGGGCGGCCTCAGCCAGCTCCGGCACCAGATCGGGGGCAAGGTCGCCCTCGGCCAGGATGTTGAACTTCTCCTGCCCCAGTTCGGCGCGCATGGTCTCGATCAGGGTCAGCACGCCCTGCATCCCGGCGTGGGCGAACTCGATGGCGCCCACCAGCGTCTCCTCGTCCACGACCTGCGCGCCCGCCTCGACCATCATCACGGCGTCCCTGGTTCCGGCCACCACCAGGTCTAGGCTCGACCGCGTGAGCTGCTCGGTGGTGGGGTTCAGGACGTACTCCCCGTCCAGCATCCCCACCCGCACGCAGGCGGTCGGCCCGCCCCAGGGAATATCGCTGATGCTCAGGGCCGCCGAGGCGCCGATGGGTCCCAGCACGTCGGGCAGGTTCTGCTGGTCGGCGGACAAAACCGTGATGATGACCTGCGTCTCGTGGCGGTAGCCTTTGGGAAAGAGGGGCCGGATCTGGCGGTCGGTGATGCGCGCCGAGAGAATCGCGCGCTCGCCGGGGCGGCCCTCGCGGCGGTGAAACGATCCCGGAATCTTGCCCACCGCGTAGTGGCGTTCCTCGAACTCGACGGTCAGCGGCAGGAAATCGAGGGTGCTCTTCTCGGCGCGCGCCTGGGCCGTCACCAGCAGCATGGTGTCGCCGTAACGCAGGGTGACGCTGCCGCTGACGAGTTTCGCCAGGCGGCCGGTCTCGATGCTCAGTTCGCGGTCGCCGAGCATCGTGGTGTAGGTCTTTCCGATCATGGAGGCAAGTCTATCCCGCGCCGCCGGGCGACGACCGGATGGTGGGTCGCGGTCGGCTCCGGACGTGTCAGGGTGGAGGCATGCCCGCCCCCGCCGCTCCCTTTCCCGCTGCCTACTCCACCCTCTCGGCGCAGGCCCTGGCCGCCTGGGTGCAGGCGCGGTACGCCTGCACCGGCCCCGTCACCTGCACCCTGCTGCGGCGTGGGCTGAACGACACCTACCGGGTCACTGGGCTGGCCACTGGGCTGGCGGGTCAAGGCCGCGCGGTGCTGCGGGTCTACCGCTCGGCGTGGCGCTCGCCGGGGGAGGTAGAGTGGAAACTCGGCCTCCTGCGGCATCTGGCGGGGGCGGGGTGTGCTGTCTCGGCGCCATGCCCGCAGCTCGGCGGCGCCCAGTGGGAGGTGCTGGAGGCCGTGGAGGGACCACGGGTCGCCGCCCTGTTCGAGTGGGTGGAGGGCCGCTGGCTGGAGGCGGTGCCGGGGGACGCGGCGGCCTCTCTAGGGGTCAAAAGTGGCAAGGCAATCGGGGAAGGCCCTTCCAGTGCTGCGTTTCGAGTTGCTGAGCACGGCACGAAGGGCATCAAGGCCG
>NZ_JACHFN010000028.1 GCF_014201885.1 Deinococcus budaensis
ACGGGACCCCAGGCGTTGGTGGCGCTGGTCCACTGGGTGTCGGAGAGGAAGGTCTGGGCGCTGCCCTGCGCGCCGCGCAGGGCGGTGGGGGCGCCAGCACCGGTCCAGGGGTAGCTGACCCCGCCGGCGTAAGGGTCGTCTCCGGCTGGACCCACCCGGTCGCTCCACGGATAGCTCACGCCTCCCGCGTAGGGGTCTTTGCCCGCGTCGGGCGCGGGGACCTGAAGGGTCCGCTCTCCGCAGGCGCTCAGGCCCAGCAGGGCGCCCAGCAGCAGCGTGGCGGGGGCCACCCGCATGAGGGGGGAGGGGAAAGGACGCCGCCGGAGGGGAACCGGCTCCGGGGCTGCCCCCCTCACCGCACGACCTCGATGCCCGAGAGGGCAGGGAAGTCGCGTCCCAGGCCCGAGGCGGTCAGGCCCGCGTCCAGCGTCAGCGTGAGCTTGCCGTCATTGACCTGCACCCCGTCCAGCGTCTTGACCAGCGCGGCGTAGCGCCCGCCACTCTCGGAAAAGATGTCGAGCTTGGACACCCGGGTGCTGCCTTCCGCGAGCACGTCGAAAAGGCGACGGCCCGGCTCGTTCCAGTTCAGCTCGGCAAAGTGCAGCTTGACCTGATAGGTGCCGTTGTTCAGCGGGATGTCGAAGGTGATCTTGCGGCTTTCCTGCGGCACGCTCAGGTCGGCGGTGCGGCCCCGGTAGCTGCGGTAGAGCTGCGGGTTGTCGGTGCCCGAGATGGGGCCGGTGTAGGCCGTGCCCGGCTCGTTGATGGCGGTGGTCGGCGTGAAGATCGCGTCGCTGTTCTGGTCGCGGTCGGGCAGCCACACGTCGCCCGACGGGGCGGTGAAGCCTCCGGCGCCGACGTTGATCAGCAGGGGCGCGGGCTTGAGGTTGCTGACCGTGTACATGTTGTCGTTGTAGTCGTAGTTGATGCCCGAGTAGTCCATGATGACCATGTAGCTGTTGGGAATGGTCAACCCGGCGCGGTCCTTGAGGGGGTAGAAGCGGATGTGCTGGCCGCAGGGGCGCGCGCAGCCGTTGCTGCGGTCGGTGGTCTGGTTGTTGCGGGCGGGGTCGCTCCACTCGCCGTCGATCTTGAGGCCGAAGGTGCGGGCGCCGGGCGTGAAGCTGGCCTGCGCCAGGCCCGAGAGGTTGCTCAGGCGCGGCAGCAACGTCTGCCCGTCCACCCCGGCGTGGGTGAGGACCGTGCTCGCCGTGCCGCTGCCCTTGGCGTGCCAGAAGAGGGCCGCGGTGTTGCCCTGGGTGTGGTAGGCCGCGAGCTGGCGCACCTGCACGGGCTGCGTCTCGTCGGCGCGCTGCCAGTAGGCCGACAGCACCTCCTCACCCTGGGGCCGCACCAGGCCCTTGAGGTTGATGCTGGGTTCGCCGCCCAGGAACGATCCCTTGTAGCCGAACGCCTCGCGAATCTGGAAGACGTCGGGTTCCTGCCCGCCTTCCGAGACGCTTTGCCACAGCCCCGCGAGCTGCACGGTCAGGTTGGGGGTGGCGGGGTCGTTGGTGACCACCGTCAGGGTGCCGTTGTTCACCTTGGTCGTCTCGGCCACGAAGCGCACCCGCACGTCCGCCGAGGCGCCCGGCGCGATGTCGAGCGGGAAGGTCACCGCCGGGTCGAGCTGCCACGGCCCGCTGATGGGCAACCCCGACACGCGCAGCACGGCGCTGCCGCTGTTGCGCACACGCAGCGAGACGAGGTTGTGGACCCCGTTGCTGGGCGGCGAGGCCAGCGAACCGATGCGGCTGAAGACCAGCCGGTCTTGCCACGGTCCGCCGTCCAGATTCTCGACCCCCACCCGGGGCGTACCGCTGCCCGCGAGGGTCGTGGCGCTGACGCTGGCCGGAGCCGAGGCGTTGCCGCTGGTGTCCACCGCGACGACCTGATAGTGGCGGGTGACGCCCGCAGGCAGACCGCTTTCGGTGAAGGTCGAGGCGGTGATGGGCGCCGACGTGAGCGGCTGGAAGGGGCCGTCCGGCGTGGCCGCGCCGCTGACCCGGTACCCGGCGAGGTCACCCTCGGTGTTGTCGCCCCAGTCGAGCACGATGCTGCCGTCGCCGCCGCTGGCGCTCAGGCTGCCCGGCGCAGCGGGGGCCGTGGTGTCGGCGTCGGTCGCGCAGCTGAGCTTGGCGCCCGCCCAGTCGGCATGGTCGTAGTTGAGGCCGTCGCCGGCGTCGGTGACCACCAGCCGCAGCTCGTTGACCCCACTGACATCCACGCTCAGCGCCAGTGGACCGTCGGT
>NZ_JACHFN010000029.1 GCF_014201885.1 Deinococcus budaensis
ATTCGTTCGGTGCAGACAAAAACGATGGGGTCACTGCGTCTGAGGACCGTCCTGGCCGTGATCGCCCATAACCTCAGCCAGCCCTAAACGACGTTTTCCTCTTGCATCGTCTTCGACGTAGGTTCCCATCTCCTGCTGGATATCTTTGGGGCTGAAGTCTTCGGCTTTGAGCTGACGATGATAGCCACGCGGCAGATGCCCTAACTGCTCTAATCTGAGGATGTATGCTTCTGTAGATACATGATGTTTTTGTGCGAGATACACCAAATCACCCACCGTCGGCTCCATGTCACCACGATGCTGGAAGTATTCACGGAGCTGCCTTCGCACGCCCGAAGCTGTCATCAGAAAGTTCATGGAAAAGAGGCGGGCGAACCGCTCAGCTCGGGTATTAACTTTATTGCTACGAACAACCTGAATATCAACGTTCTCAGGGTCGGAGGTAACGTGGCCGTACTCATGGGCGACGGTCATATCCTGCCGTGCTGAGGGATGTTTGGCGTTGATAGCGATGCATCCACCAAGTTGCGCTGCGTAACCGTAGAAGCCGTCAATTTTGGCGTCCATTGGTATACGAAAAATACGCAGTCCAACATTTTCCTCCAGGACCTCTTGCAGGTTTGGAATAGGCCCGTCACCCAGGTTCAGACGGCGACGCTCCTCCTGGGCAGCGTCTTCAGCGTACCCATCGATGTCTGAGACCCCTTTCAGGTTCCACTGCCGCCCAAAACGGGGCGAGGTCCGCTTCCCAAGTATCTGTTCCAACTCGACATACTGCACAGCGTACTTTTGCAGAAGCTTGATGGCTTCGTCCAAGGCGTCCTTCCGAGTGTCAAATAGGCTTTGCTCAATCAAGGTACGAAATTGTACCGCAAGATTAACGTCACCACTGTCAGGTTTGAGCAGGGTACTGAGGTCTACCTCGTACAGCTCGACCAGCTTGATTAGTTCTTCAGGAGTGACCCGCCGCTGACCCTTTTCAACAGCGACCATCGTCGTTCGAGCCACATTCAAGGCATCTGCCACCGCCTGTTGGGTGAGCTGAGAGTTGCGGCGGCGCGCTTCACCAAGCCGACGACCCATATCAACGGGGTCGATGCTCGCTAAAATCTGTTCGGCAGACATATGACCTCCTTTTTCACCGGGTGCCTACGGGCAAGCGGGTCATTGTGGTCCATTCCAAGACATACTGTTTGTATAGGGCCGCGAGCCTAGCTTCCAATTCAAGCCTGGGCATGTCCGGGAACAGGTTCTGAAGTCCCTCGACAGCTAGAAGCAAGTCCGGATAAGCTAACAAAACCTCTTGGAGAGGTCGATCAAGTCCCGTGCCCAGGGCCTTACGAAAACGATTGACCTGAAGGTCCATCAGCGTATACCAGCGGGCTTTCTCGATGGCTTTCCCGAGGAGGCTGATGGGTAAGCCATCCTTATACGGTCCATCTGCCGTTCCAGCATAGGCCGTTGACGCACGGCGCAAGAGACAGGAAGTGCAGATTCCGCAGTGGGCGACACTCACTGGTTCTCCCGATGCTCGGTCCTCTAAGCGCAACTTCCTCTCTAGGGGTCAAAAGTCAGGGTGAGGTATGAGAAGTCGGCTCCTGTACGGTGTTTTCTGCGATGAAGAACACCCGGAGCCGACCCCCTCA
>NZ_JACHFN010000031.1 GCF_014201885.1 Deinococcus budaensis
CTCTCTAGGGGTCAAAAGTCAGGGTGAGGTATGAGAAGTCGGCTCCTGTACGGTGTTTTCTGCGATGAAGAACACCCGGAGCCGACCCCCTCAATCTAGCCTCTGTGCCCTGATGGCTGAGCACTTCCCGCTCGATCCCCGTCGGCTCACCGTCCTCAGTGCCCTGATCCTCGCGGTCATTCAGGCGCGCAGCGTGGTCTTGTACCAGCTCGTCCAGATGGTCGATCTCCCAGGCTCGGACGAGACGGTGTACCAGCGCCTGAAGCGCTTCGTGCAGTTCGCGCTGCCCGACCTGCTCGTTGCCCGCTTCGTCCTGGCCCACCTGCAAGACGAGCAGCACTGGCTGCTCGTCCTCGACCGGACCAACTGGAAGTTGGGCCAGCAGGACGTCAATATCCTCTTGCTCAGCGTGCGCTGGCAGAGTTTCAGCTTCCCACTCGTGTGGACGCTGTTGCCCCACGGGGGCAACAGCAACATGGCCACGCGCATCGCCCTGGTCGAGCGCCTGCTTCCCTGCCTCCAGGGCCGAAAGGTATTCCTGACCGCTGACCGGGAGTTCATCGGCAGCGAGTGGTTCGTCGCGCTGCGCCGCATGAACATCTCCCCCGTCATCCGCTTGCGGGCAGATAGCGTCGTGGAGGGCTCCCCCGTCTGGGTGAGGTTCAAGAAACTCAGACCGGGCGAGCTGCGGGTCTGGTACAAGCCCGTTCAGGTCTACGGCGTGACCCTGCGCGTTCTGGCGTGCCAGAACGCCTCCCGTGAGCCCCTCTTCCTGGCGTACCAGGGTCACGCCGGACCCGCCTTGAAACGCTACGCCCTGCGCTGGACCGCAGAGAACATGCACCAGGCCCTGAAGTCCAGGGGCTTTTTTCTGGAGAGTACCCACCTCACCGATCCCGCTCGGGTCTCGACCCTGTTGGCCGTCGTCGCGCTCGCTTTCGTGTGGTGCTGCCTGGTCGGGGAGTTCGAGCAGCAGCGTGACCCGTCACGCTGCCTCAACCACGGCTATCCACCCAAAAGTCTGTTCAGGCGCGGCCTTGATGCCCTTCGTGCCGTGCTCAGCAACTCGAAACGCAGCACTGGAAGGGCCTTCCCCGATTGCCTTGCCACTTTTGACCCCTAGAGAG
>NZ_JACHFN010000032.1 GCF_014201885.1 Deinococcus budaensis
ATCGGGCACGTCGACCACGGCAAGACTACGCTGACCGCGGCGATCACCTTCACGGCGGCCGCGATGGACCCCACCATCGAGACCCTGGCCTACGACCAGATCGACAAGGCCCCCGAAGAAAAGGCCCGCGGCATCACCATCAACACCTCCCACGTCGAGTACAACACCCCCACCCGCCACTACTCCCACGTCGACTGCCCCGGTCACGCCGACTACGTCAAGAACATGATCACCGGCGCAGCCCAGATGGACGGCGCCATCCTGGTCGTCTCCTCCGCCGACGGCCCCATGCCCCAGACCCGCGAGCACATCCTGCTGGCCCGTCAGGTGGGCGTGCCCTACATCGTCGTGTTCATGAACAAGGTCGACATGGTCGACGACGAAGAACTGCTCGAACTCGTCGAGATGGAAGTGCGCGAGCTGCTGAGCAAGTACGAGTTCCCCGGTGACGACCTCCCCGTGGTCAAGGGCAGCGCCCTTCAGGCGCTGGAGGCCTTGCAGGCCAACCCCAAGACCGCCCGCGGCGAGAACAAGTGGGTCGACAACATCTGGGAACTCCTCGACGCCGTGGACTCCTACATCCCCACCCCCGAGCGTGACACCGACAAGACCTTCCTGATGCCCGTCGAGGACGTCTTCACCATCACCGGGCGCGGCACCGTGGCCACCGGCCGTGTCGAGCGCGGCGTGGTCAAGGTGCAGGACGAAGTCGAGATCATCGGCCTGCGCGACACCAAGAAGACCACCGTCACCGGCATCGAGATGCACCGCAAGCTGCTGGACTCGGGCATGGCCGGGGACAACGTGGGGGTGCTGCTGCGCGGCGTCGCTCGCGACGACGTGGAGCGGGGCCAGGTGCTGGCCAAGCCGGGCAGCATCAAGCCGCACACCAAGTTCGAGGCCAGCGTGTACGTGCTCTCGAAGGACGAGGGTGGGCGTCACAGTGCGTTCTTCGGGGGGTACCGTCCGCAGTTCTACTTCCGCACGACGGACGTGACGGGCGTGGTGGAACTGGCCGAAGGGGTGGAGATGGTGATGCCCGGGGACAACGTGACCTTCACGGTGGACCTGATCAAGCCCATCGCCATGGAAGAAGGCCTGCGCTTCGCCATCCGCGAGGGTGG